>QNAD01000193.1 GCA_003641345.1 Candidatus Zixiibacteriota bacterium
CAGCCAAGGTCATTAGCAAAGTCATCTTCAAATAAAGTATGGTCACCGGTAGATAAATAAGTAGAAATATTATAAAAATGATATCCTATGGTATGTGTGCCAATTCCTGCAGTACTGGGATCGAAAGTATTGCCTGTAATGCCGGGACCTGTAAAAGTGCCTCCCGCAGGGCTTCCTGTAAGTGTTGCAGAAGGAGCATTAACACAATAAGTAGAATCTAAACCTGTGAATGATAAGTTTGGAGCAGGAAGAACATCTACTACAACAGTGTCATCTTCTGAATTGGTTCCGTCAGAAACGGTAACAACATAAGTTGTAGTGGTAGGTGGGGTTACTGTAAATGGTCCGAAATCAAAATAAATATCGTTGGTGCCATCATTCCAAGTAACTGTTTGTGTGGGTGGTGGACAAAAAATCTCTACATTATCCAATCCCCAATGATCGAAGTCGTTGCCGCTGGTAACATCCTGAAACCAACGAAACATGACAGAACCACTAACCGGAATATTTTCACAATAATTATTCCATGTTGTCATTTGGGGATCATTACCGCCATTAGGATCCCAATAATTAATATCTATCCATGTAATGCCACCGTCTAAAGAATATTGCAAGTGTACGCCTTCGTCTGTTAAATCAGGACCTTCACAAGGAGAAGCATTTCCTTGTGTGGCATACATCATATCAAAACAAATCTGACATTGTGTAGTAACATTGTAAGATTGAGTAACTAATTCTCGTGGAAAATTTGATGCGGGACCAATCCATGCATAGGTAGTTCCGTCGGAACCGGGACCACAAGGATTATTTAACATAGGGGAAGCATTGGAGCTCCATCCTGCACCAATAGAACCATTATTAAAATCATTTGCTTGTAAATAAGTTGGACATCCGCCTTCGGAATACAAAACAGCGTCATCACCTTCACATAGAAAAATTGTGTCTGTATTGGCAGTGGTATTACTATCAGTATATGCTGTAATGTTACATTGGCTTTTCAATGTATTGGTTATGAGTGAGAAAAATATAAGAAAACCTAGCGAAATAAATAATTTAAATATTCTCATAAGTAGATATTTATAAAATACACACAATGAATTTACAAAGTAAACGAACAATTTTAAAAAAGGTTGCCAAAAAAAACGATAAATTTTAAAAAAATGTTACATTTGTTTTTTTTACTAAAATTGATAGAATGAAAACGAATACAAAAAAATTATTGATTGCCGGAGGGGTTATTTTAGCTATTCTTTTAGCTTTTAGTGGTTCTATGTTCAAAACTATTCAACCGGGTGAGCGAGGAGTTATTTTCAGACAATTTACAACAGGTTTAGACAGAGACCATATTTTGCAACCAGGATTTCAAGTGATTGCACCATGGAATACTTTATTTCTTTATGAGGTGCGTGAACAAAAAGTTGATGAAACAATGGATATCCTTGATAGAAACGGTTTGTCAATAGAAGTGGATATTACTTGCCGTTTTAATCCGAGTTATGATAGAATAGGATATTTGCATGAACGGTTTGGAAAGTCTTATATGGAACGCTTAATAATCCCGGAAATCAGATCTGCTGTCAGAAATGTGATGGGGAAATATATTGCCGAGGATATCTACTCAAAGAAAAGGGCAGAGGTAGAAACCCAGATTATTAATCAAACTGATAGTATTTTGAGGAGTAATGATGTGGATATGAAGGCATTGTTGATTCGTTCTATTAAATTGCCTGAGAAAATCAGACAAGCAATTGATTCTAAATTACAGCAAGAACAGGAAGCGTTAGCTTATAAATTTCGATTGGAAAAAGAGGCTAGTGAAGCTGAAAGAAAATCTATTGAAGCGGGAGGTATTGCGAAATATAACGATATTATTAATAGGAGTCTGACAGATAAACTTCTGAAAATGAAAGGTATTGATGCTACTTTGGAATTGGCTAAATCACAAAATGCAAAGGTGGTTGTTGTCGGAAGCGGAAAAGACGGTTTACCTCTGATTTTAGGAAATAATTAAAATTAGATAAAAATGAAAAAGTTATTTTTATTAATGTTACTGACAGGAATTTTATTTTCCTGTAATCAATCTCCTAAAGAAGTTGTAAAAAAGGAGATTAAGAAAATTATTATGAAAGATGATGACGGTACGGCATATGAGATGATTGCTGATACCGTTAAATATTTAATTCCACTGGATAAGGATTCAATTACTGATGCTCCACCTTTTTTTGTCGGATTTGACAAGGAAAAGTTTATTTCTCAGTTAGTTGATTCTGTTCTGTCAGGTAAAGTTAAGGCATATGACTACTTTGACAATTCTGAAATGACAATTTCACAAATAAGACAACAAATGGGTTTAAATGTCGATACTACTTTTATTGAAGATCCTGAAACCGGTGAGATGCAAAAAAAGGTTATTACTACTGAATTTAATCCCGATGATGTGCGAGAATTATATGTTTATGAACGCTGGTTTTATAGTCCTGAGAAAGTTCGTTTTAAAACTGAGATTATTGGTTTCGCACCTGTAAGATTTACGATTAAAGATGACCAACCAGATGGAGAGGTCACAAAAATTATTTTATTTACTATTTTCCAAATCAAGAAATGACTAAAGAATTAATGGAATAGGGGAAGTTATAGTTTAGTTTTCCTTTCCCTTCCACTTCCTTATTGTTCTTGTCCTGTAGTATCTGTTGGGGATATCGAAGGCGAGATAGATGGTTTAGGAACATAATCTGTTTTAGTTACCTTGAATTCTGTTCGTCGGTTTATTTGATTAGCTACTTCTTGTTCTTCTACTGTTGCCAATGATTTAATAAACCGTTCATCTAATTTTTGTCCTTCGGGTAAGAAACTGTAGCGTTCTGCCATTTTCTTATCTACTACTTTTGGCATAGTCTCGCCATAACCTTTTGGAACTAGACGGTCTGCAGCAATACCCTTCGAAATTAGATAATCAACAACTGATTGTGCTCGTTTTTGAGATAAGTCAAGGTTAAAATTATTGTCAGACCTAAAATCGGTATGTGAACGCAATTCAATTACGATATTTGGATTATCATTAAGAGTTTGTACCAATTTGTCAAGTGATGTCATGGATTCCGGACGCAAATCCCATTTGCCTAAATCATACAAGATATTCGGTAGTTCAATTGGCTTGGCAATGGGTGCCATATAAATATCTGTTTTAAAATCTTTATCTTCTTCAATGCCTTTAGTAGAAACACCGGCTTTGCCATTAAGATATCCTTCTGCTGATGTTGCAATTTGATAATCAGCATTAGGACCTAATTTAAAATGAAAGGAACCGTCAGCTTCCGAAACAGCTTCTTTTGTTGTTCCATCACTTCCTTTTAAGACTACTTTTGCACTAGCAATAGGTTCTTCTGTTTTTTCATCTAAACAAACGCCGGATACTGAAAATTGAAGCGGAGGTAAAACAAATCTATATATATCGTCATGTCCAATTCCTCCGGGACGGGATGAAGCAAAGAAACCAAATTCTTTTTTCCCTGCAAATACAATTCCAAAGTCATCTTGAGGTGAATTGATAGGATATTTCATGTTTTCTACTTTCCATTTACCATTGTCCTGTTTGGTGGCTTTGAAAATATCTAATCCACCCATTCCAATATGGTAATCAGATGAAAAATATAAAACATCATTGGTGCGGCTGTAAGGGAAGACCTCATTCCCTGGAGTATTGATCTCAGGTCCTAAGTTAATAGGTTCGCCAAAAGGTTTTGTTCGACTGGGGCGTTTAAGCATCCAAATATCTTTTCCGCCATAGCCACCCGGTAATTCTGCTACAAAAAATAAGGTTTTTTCATCTTGCGAAAGTGAGGGATGTGCAATATTAATACTGTCACTGGCTCCTGGGATATTAATAAGTTGAGGATCACCCCATGCCAATCCTTTTTTTGGAGACTGATAAATTTTACATCCGACAATTCTTCCTTTCTCAACACGGCATCTAGTAAAAAATAAGGTATTTCCCTTTAAGTTAAGAGAACAAGCACCTTCATCGTCTTCTGTATTAACCATTTCTCCGACAAGTGGGTTTGGGGTACTCCATTTTCCTTTACGATCTTTTTTAGATTCCCAAAGGTCAGTAAACCCTTGTCCTGTAACTTTATGAATACGATTGCCTTTAGATCCTTCGCGATTAGATGAGAAAATAACTTGATCGAATTTTTTTGAAGAGAAGACGGGAGAAAAATCTCCTGCCTTAGAATTGAAAAATGCCATATTTTCAACTTTGTATCGAGTGGGGTGGGCTTTCCATTTTGCCGACATCTCACAAGATTGAATGCCAATATCTGCTCGCCTGTCGTTGGGGACAATTTTCTTATACATTTTATATTGCTTAATAGCATCTTCAAATTTTCCATTTTTTTTCAGTTCATTGGCATAATAAAGTCTAGCAATAGGGTCGGGGTATTTAACCATGATTGCTTTTTTAAACCACAATTCTGCTGACCGAGGCTCATTCTTATTCATATAGCATTGGGCAATCTTAAATACCATATCTACTTTTCGTGAATTATTCTTTTCTTTGGAATAAGCCACTTTGTAATTTTGAATAGCTTCGGCATATTCACCAAATTC
>QNAD01000194.1 GCA_003641345.1 Candidatus Zixiibacteriota bacterium
ACATTTACCCACCCCAAATAAGTGGTTCTCTATCTATTAGATTATCGGGATAACTGCTTATATTCTTTATGATTATTTGTTATCAATAGTAAAAGAAATGGAACATATAAAATCATTTCACCCGAAACATACGATATTGGTTTAAATCAATTATATTACTGTAGCCCTTTTGGTTAAAAAGACCAACCTTGAAATCCTGTTTAATTTTTGAACAGATTATATAATTATACTTATTTGAAATTTCTGAAATATTCATTTCACTTAAACCGTATCGCTGATTTGATAATAATAATAAATCTATCGGAGCAGAAAAGTTCTCAAGTTGAGCTTCAAAATCATCTATATCTGTTATAATCAAACCCTTTAAATAGACATTATTAATAAACATTCCGTTTTTAAGCGGATAATAACCAAATTCTGATTTTACCTTATCAAAAGGCTTTAGAAGATTAACAGAAAATTTATCATGATAACTATCCAAAGATATTGAAATATCTTTAAAGCTCTGCTCCAACTCTTTTGATATATGGATAACTTCCGCTTCAAACTCAACGGCAACTTTAATCAGACCTTTCAAACCGTCATACTGAGAGGAAAGAATTATCATGTTGTCAATTTTATTAATTCCTTTATCTTTTAAAAATGGATTTATGATATATTCATCAATTGGATAATCAGTTCCATAACAGTTAGTAATAATAAGATCACAACTTTTATCCCCATCCCCCAAAAACAAAATTTCTCCACCCGGAATTTTATATATAACTGCTTGCTGTTGAGTATTGGTATCTGTTGAAAATAGTTTTGAGAAAAATATTATATTTAAAATAAATAATAATAAAATCAAAAGATATCTTCTAACTTTAATTGATTTATAAGCGAATATTAGACCAACCAGAAAGAGATAGCAAAACAGTAAATTAATAACAGATAGTTTTCCAACCTCCATAACAGAGTTGTCATTGGCTCCAAAAAACTCAATAACAGTCACAATTTTCAGTAAAAAATAATTCAAGGCACCCCCTAAAAATTGACCTAATATTGGCAAAATCAAATCAACAATCAGAAGAGCTAATATGCCGAACAATGCAATTGAAACTAACGGTACAATTATTATATTAGCCGCAAGTGAATAAAGTGGAATTTGTTTAAAATATAAAATAATTAAAGGAGCTGAAAAAAGTTGAGCAGTCAACGATACTGCAAAAATCATAAACAGATATTTACTCCAGCTGGACAACCGGTATCGTTTTATAATATCTTCGTAAATAGGGACTGCCAGTATTATCCCCCATGCGGTAACAAAAGAGAGCTGAAACCCAACCTCAAAAAATTGAGCTGGTTCAATAAGAAGTATCAATAAAGCTGTCAGAGCAATGACATTGTTAAGATCATATTTCCTTTGAATAATCCCTGCCAAAATTATAATAGATGCCATCAATCCGGCTCTTATGACCGAAGGTTCACTGTATGACACAAAAATAAATAGAAATATCACTATTATCAAAATTAGGCTTCTCTGATTACGACTTACAGAAAAAGGCTTCAAAATTGTAATAAAAAAGAGAATCACTAAAGCAACATTAGAACCAGACACAGCCAACAAATGAAGAGTACCTGAATCACGAAAATATCTATAAACATCTGCATCGATATTTCTTGTTTCCCCTATTAGAAAACCTGATGCCAGTGAAGCCGAAGGTGGTGAAAGATTTCTGTAGAAACTATCCCTGATACTTTTACGAAGATTATGCACAAAATTAAAAATATCAAACCTACTGCTTTTTTCTATTCTTACATTTAAAAGAGAATTCAGATAAACAATTCCAAATAGACCTTTTATTTGCAAATATCGCCCATAGTCAAAACCAATACTGTTTTCAAATTGACGTACAGGATATATTGTTCCATACAATTCAAGCTTATCACCTCTTTGAATAACAGTTGAAGTATCTGATAATTTTATAAGAATCTTACCATGAGTTCTGATTACTTTGTCAGTAAAAATAGAATCAAGATCCAAAGGGATTTCTGTTCGATTGCTTTTTAATTTAGGCCAGTCTTTGATTTCCCCAAAAAGCCGACACCTGATTTTATCATTTATTAAATTTGAGATATGAGTTAAGCCCTGATCGTTGACTCTCAAACTATAATTAAATGAGGAATAAAATAAAATGGCACCACCCAATAAGAGCATTGTCAAAACCAATTTATTTTTGAATTTTACAAATATTGCCGTCCCCGCTAATAACATCGCTGCCATCAGAAAAAATATAGATGAAAATTTGAATAACTCCGCTAAAATTATACCTGCCACAACCCACACCAACAGATATAAAGCGGGATATCTGCGCAACATATTTCTATTTCTTAAAATAATTTAAATATTTATTTAATTCTCTTATCCTCAATAAAAAACAGATTAAAATATAAATTAATAATGCCTCAATACCCGGTATTATCAAATTTGCTACACGGTTAAGTATTACATTTTCAAAACTTACAAAAGAAGGAATCATCTTTGCCGAATAAAAAGCGATAGAGGCGGCGATAATGATTTTAAAAATATACAACCAAAGCTTTGAGAATGAAATATCAATACCTTTTCTGGGTAAAAAATAAATCAATAAGATACAGTTTAAAAGACCTGCTAAAGATGTAGCCGCCGCCAATCCAGCAAAATTTAAAACCTGTATCAAAGGATAATATAAAATTATATTTACTAAAACCGTAATAAGTGAAAATTTCATCGGTAATTTAGAATCATTAAAAGCATAATAAAACGGCACAACCACCCGAACCGTTCCAAATCCGATTAGTCCATACGAGTAATGTAATAAAGCCAGATAAGTATTATCAGTTGCTGAATAAGAAAATTCCCCCCATTGGAAAATTAATTGAACAATCTCTTTCCCAAATAAAGCCAAAAAGATTCCGGACGGAATTAAAATAAAAATATTTAAGTTAAAAGCCTCAGCAAATGATCTACTTAAACTTTCAGTGTCATTATTTGAGACTAATTCTGATATTTTCGGAAGAGCTACTGTCCCCAAGGCAACCGCAAAAACTCCCATTGGAAAATGCATCAAACGATATGAATAGCTTAGATATGATATTGAACCTTCTACTAAAAAAGAAGCCAACAATGTACTAATAAGAATATTTACCCTACTGGCTGAAAGACCAATAATCATCGGCATAAAAAGTTTCATCACCTTTTTGAAATCTTCATGAAGGAAATTGAATACCGGCTTAAATTTATACCCAATCTTTCGAAGAGAAGGAACCTGAATAAAAACCTGCCCTAACCCACCTATAATTACACCAATAGCCATAGCATATATTGGGACCTCCAAATAATTATACAAACATATAACAGACAAAATCATCCCCAGATTGAACATCGATGACGATAAAGCCGGAATCCCAAATCTGTTAAATGAATTTAATATTCCCATAACCAGTGCCGCCAGAGAAACCGTCAGAAGATAAAAAAACATGATTCTGGTTAATGAAACAGTTAAACTAAATTTTTCAGGATCAGCAGTAAAACCATTAGCAGTTATATAAATTATTGCCGGAGCAGCTAAAACACCTAAAATTACAATCAAACCGACTACGATAAAAATAAACGTTATAATTATCGAAGCTAAATTAAAAGCCTCTTTTTCGGTATCAGAAACAAGTTTCTTTTTGAAAATTGGTATAAATGATTGAGAAAGTGCGCCCTCGGCAAACATGTCTCTTAAAATATTAGGAATCCTAAAAGCCGTCACAAAAGCATCAGTAGCCATTCCAGCACCAAAATAATACGCCATAACCTGTTCCCTGACAAGACCTAAGACCCTCGACAAAGCTGTTGCCGAAGAAACTTTAGAAACCGACGGAATAAATGACTCCCTTTTATTATTACTTATTGACAAATGGAATCTACCGATTTATATTTAGGGTTACTTTTGAACTGGAATAATGAAAGGAAATTGAGTTGCCAAATCATAAGTCTTGTGTTAAACGAGTAAAAACATCTGATAAAGAGCGTTTGCGTAACCGTGTATTTCGCACCAAACTTCGCACTGCTCTTAAAGAGATTCGCAGTGAGACAAACAAAGAAGCCGCCGCTGTGCAGTATAAAAATATCACGAAGATAATTGATAAAGCCGCCGCTTACGGATTGATTCACAGAAAAAATGCTGACCGTAATAAATCTCGTCTGGCTATTCATGTTAATAAGCTTACTTAAATAAAAATTCTATATTTTATATAGCCTCATAATAACTATGAGGCTATTTTTTTTGTCTTAATAGAATTTCACGATTGTAACCAAAACATTCAACAAATATTTTACATAAAAATAAATGTTTGAGAATGTTAAAAATAGCTTCACAGATGTTGCGGTTGGTCCTGAAAATCTGTGTAAACAGATTTTTGTGACCTGCCGTTCTTTAATCACAACTACTTAAGTGTCGGGTCACAATCCACCTTCGGTGAATCAGGGCCCGACACAACTGAAATAAGACTTTTTCAACAACCCCTTTCACAGAAATGGCAAAGTAATGCAGAATGACAAAGTGAGGCAAAACGACAGAGTTATGCAG
>QNAD01000195.1 GCA_003641345.1 Candidatus Zixiibacteriota bacterium
CAAAATATTCAATATCAGAATGCAACACACCAAGAGCTTCGACTAATTTTGATGAAGCATTATCACCGGAAGGGTCTCCGGCAGATAAAAAAATTGATTTTTTGTTCATTTACCTTAATTCGGCTTGAAGCATTTTAGCCGATGATTCTTTTCCTATCCGTTCAACTTCCAATGCAATCCGAAGTGCTTCGGATGCTTCGTCAATTGTTACTGCTACCGGCTTATCATCTATAACAGCTTTCAAAAAAGTTGTCAGTTCGTTGCCAAGCATATCAACTCCGGTATCACTCTTTTTTTGATATGCGAGATTTTTCCCTGATTTTCCCAGAGGAAGAACCATCGCTCCTTCAGTTTTCTTGCCATCAGATAATTGATATATGTCAGCTTGCTTTTTTGCTAAATCTAATGAGAAGTATCCGGATTTTTGGAAAATACGAAGTTTCCGCATCGCATTAAGTGAAATTCTCGAAGCGGTCAAATTAGCAACGGTACCATTATCAAAAGTAACTCTCGCATTAGCAATATCTACTTGTTCGGAAATAACAGCAATTGCCGAGGCTTGAATATCGGTCACTTTTGATTTTACCAGATGTAGCACTAAATCAATATCATGAATCATTAAATCAAGAACAACTGCAACATCGGTCCCACGTGGGTCAAAAGCCGCCAATCGATGTGCTTCTATAAAAGCAGGCATAGCACCGCTCTCTTTAACTGCAATTACCGCAGGATTAAATCGTTCAATCTGCCCAACCGTAACTTTGACATTTTTTTCAATCGCAAGTTGTTTCAATTCTTCAGCCTGCTCAATCGAAGTTGTTACCGGTTTTTCAATTAGACAATGAACAGATTTTTTTATTAGTATTTGAGCAACTTCATAATGTAAGCTGGTCGGAACTACAATTGAAACAGCATCGATATTGTTAGCAAGTTCTTCAATAGTTTGAAACGCCTGAATTTTATATTCATCTGCATACTGTTTTTGTTTTTCAGGATCGATATCATAAAAGCCGACCAATTCTGATTCGGCGATTTGAGAATACCACCTGAGATGATGGCGACCTAAACCACCAACCCCAACAACACCAGTTCTTAATTTATTCATTTATACCCTTATAATATTAAAGTCTTTTAATTTGGCTCAAGATAACAAGCTTTGGCAGGAAATAAAGTGCTTTTTTGAATTAGGTCAACGTTCGTAAAATGATATTTTATTTATTTCTTCTCTCCGGTAATATAACTTCAGCTTTCCCATCGGAAATTTGTACTAATTTTTCAATAGTCTCATCGACAAGAAATTGTGGAGTAGAGGCACCTGCCGAAACACCAATTTTTTCAATATTTTTTTTAAACCAACTTAACTGAATATCATTAGCTGAACTTATTAAAATGCCATTTCCGGTGATAGCATCAGCTATCTGAGCTAATCTGTTGGAATTAGCTGAAGATTTAGAGCCAACTACCAAAATCATATCAACTTTTGGTGCCAAATCCAATATTGCCGATTGTCTTTGCGTAGTTGCATTACAAATAGTGTTAAAAATCTGAATATGAGGCCATTTCTCTTTGGCTAACTTGACAATATCGTTAAATGATTCCTGATGAGCCGTTGTTTGAACAGTCAAACCAAGTTTACTATTTTTAAAATTAGGTAAAGCTAAAAGTTCTTTCTTATTTGAGGCAACGGTTATATTATTCGGAGCGTGTCCGATAATCCCCTGAGTTTCATCATGTCCCGATTCACCATAATGAATAATATGAAAATCATTATCAACTGCCTTCTCAATGATTTGATAAATTCTTTTCACTAACGGACAGGTTGCATCTACAACTTTCAATCCTTTTGAGGTGGCGCTTTCTTTAATGTCCGGTGCTACTCCATGAGCTGAAATAATTAACGCTCCATCATTAACATCATCTAAAGAAGAAGATTGTCCTACTCCTTTTTCTAAAAATTTATTTACAACAGCTTCGTTATGAACGATTTCATTCATAATTGTTACTTTGCCGTCTTCATCTCGAGCAGTTTCTTCGGCAATATTTATAGCTCTCTTAACGCCCATACAAAACCCTTGATGACGAGCTATAATTATTTTCTTTATCATACCATCCTCGTAAGTTTTTTAGGTTGATTGAAAGCCTTCTAAAACTTTTCTTGTCGCAGATGTTATTACAATTTGTTTCAAATTTAATCCAGTAAAATATTATCAATAAAATATTTTAATAAAGTTGTATCTTTGGTCAATTCCGTATGAAATGAACTAGCCAAAATTCTGTTTTCCACAACTAAAACCGGTGAATCATTATAACTTGCAATAACCTTTACATTTTGCCCGATTCTGCTAATTTTGGGTGCCCTGATAAAAGACACCATCAATTCTATTTGTCTATTATTAAGTTTTGCCTTTATAGGAGTCTCAAAAGAAAAAACTTGCCGACCGTATCCGTTTCTTATTACATCAATGTCTATCGCTTTTAAGGGTGATACCAAAGCCAGATTATCATTAATATTTTGAGCAAGCATAATCATTCCGGCACAAGTTCCATACACAGGGTTAGAACTGACAAAATCTATGAGAGGTTCCCTTAATTCAAACCTATCAATTAAGATATTCATAGTTGAAGATTCTCCTCCGGGAATAATCAAGCCGTCAATATCTTCAAGTTGTTGAGGATGTTTAACTTCAAACCCTTTGGCACCGATAGAATTTATCTGTCGCAGATGGCATTCGAAATCTCCCTGAAGAGCCAGTACGCCTACTTTTAAATCAGAATATTTACTCATAATTATTTGTACTTGTTAAATTAACAATTTGTGATAATTAAAGGGAAATTTTCAAATTGGTCAAGAGCAGTTAAAATTTAAAACCAATTTTATAGGTTTATATTCTGTTAGGTCATGATCCGCCCAAAACGGATTGTGACTCAACAGACAGTAGTTTGGGGAGTCAAAACCCCTACGGTTTTGACAATCTTTAGAAAAGCAGAAAAGTAAGTTGAAACCATTGTTGTTTCAACATCTTCAAATATAAATATTTACCCACCGCAAGCGGGTTGTTGATAAAGTTTTATTTCAGTTGTGTCGGGTCCTGATTCACCGAAGGTGGATTGTGACCCGACACTTAAGTAGTTGTAATTAAAGAGCGGTAGGTCACAAAAATCTGTTTACACAGATTTTCAGGACCCACCGCAACATCTGTGAGACTTTTTCAACATGCCCGTTCGCAGGAATGACAGGACAAAAAGGAATAACAAAATTGGAGTTTTCAACAAGCCCTTAGGTCGGGAATGACAAAACAAAAGGGAATGACAGGGGTAAAATAAAATATAAAAAGGTCAGGTTTCAAGAAAAAGAGAAACCTGACCTACAAAAGAATTTTATCATTCAAGATGGCGATGTCAATCAATATGACTTCGTCATTTAAAGTAGCGATGCTACTTTTTTAAATTGTAAAACGCATCCATGCCGGGGTAGATAGCTTTTGGTCCGATTATTTCTTCAATACGGATAAGCTGGTTATATTTGGCTATTCTATCAGTACGGCACAGCGAACCGGTCTTGATTTGTCCGGCACCGGTTGCTACGACAACGTCGGCGATAGTAGCATCTTCGGTCTCTCCCGAACGATGAGAAACAACGTTGGTAAATCCGGCACGTTTAGCCATTTCCATTGTGTCGAGCGTTTCAGTCAGAGTTCCTATTTGATTTAATTTAATCAAAATTGAATTAGCAGATTTTTCGTCAATGCCTCTTTTGAGACGTTTGGAATTGGTTACAAAAAGATCATCGCCGACAATTTGAATCAATCCGCCCATTTTCTCAGTGAATTTTTGCCAGCCATCCCAATCATCTTCAGCAAGTCCGTCTTCGATAGATATAATTGGATATTTTTCACAAAGGTTTGCATAAAAATCAATCATCTCTTCCGATGACAACTTTTTTCCTTCTGCTTCGAGATTATAAGTTTTACTGTCAGCATCGTAAAACTCAGTCGATGCAGGGTCGAGAGCTATCATAACATCATTACCGGCTTTATAACCGGAATTTGAGATAGCTTCCATAATAACCTCGAGAGCTTCTTCGTTGGATTTCAAATTTGGAGCAAAACCGCCTTCGTCGCCGACTGTGGTATTGTGTCCTTTAGCAGCAAGTACCTTTTTAAGATGGCCAAAAATTTCAACGCCCATCTGTAGAGCATGACGGATATGTCGAGCACCTACCGGCATAATCATGAATTCCTGAAGGTCAACATTATTGTCGGCATGTTTACCGCCGTTTAGAATATTCATCATCGGTACTGGTAGAATTTTGCAATTGGAGCCGCCGATATATTCGAAAAAGTGTCGCCCTACCGATTCTGCCGCGGCTTTGGCAGTAGCCAAAGAAACACCAAGAATTGCATTAGCACCTAATTTTTCTTTGTTTTCTGTACCGTCAAGTTCAATAAGAAAATTATCCAAAGAAACTTGGTCATAGGGGTCTAAATCTTCACGGGCAACTGCCGGAGCGATAATTTCGTTTATATTGGCAACTGCTTTAGTTACTCCTTTGCCAAAATAGACGCTTTTATCTCC
>QNAD01000196.1 GCA_003641345.1 Candidatus Zixiibacteriota bacterium
AATTTCAACCCAGTTATTTACACCTATAACCAAAAGACCATGTTGTAAATCTGCTTCTTTCTGTAAATGTGAAGGAATAAGAATACGACCACTGCGATCAAGAGATACTGTTGAAGCTGAAGAGTAAAAACGGCGGCTGAAAAACCTAAAATCTTTTTGGGTAAAATTGAGAGAAGAAAGACGACCTTGCATATCCGCCCATTCCACTTCAGGATACAAACTCAGACATCCTTCCAACCCCTTAGTTAATATCAAGTTACCTTCCAACAAGGTCTTCTTCGAGGGATGACGTTTGACTGAGCGTAGTTTTGCCGGAAGAGCTATGCGCCCCTTAGCATCTAAAGTTGTCTGATACTGTCCGTAAAAACCGCTCAAAGCTTCTCCCATAATCTTCCACTTTTCAACAATTATTTACACAAAGTATCACATTTTACCCACTCAATGTCAAGCTATTTTTTTTATTAAATTAAAAAATTTATAACCCCTAACTTGCGTTAAAACAATAAGTAAGCGATGTGAATTAATTTGAAATTTTGTAACTTTCTGAAACTAAACAACTCATAAGGAAAAATATTCTCTTGACTTTAATTAAATACCCTGAAAATGATTAAATTTTAAGGACTTAACTCAAATTATCTATATCTTGAATTTCTTGACTTTTAATGGATCAAAGCAATGCGTCAGCCGTAAGCTTATGTGGGACAACTATGTTTAGTTTTCTCGTCTATTTTTTTAACAGACACTTTCTGTCAGCCATAACTTATTCTTTATAAAGACCAGGGAGCGTTTTCTATTTTCTTAAAAATATCTACAAATTTTTCTGTCATCTTTAAAGATGAAAATTCACGGCTGTACTCAGGCATTACTTCAATTTTAATCGAATTATTGAGAATTTTATCTACCAACTTATTCAAATAACCTGCTGTTATCTCAATCTCATTCTCAGAAAAAACAAAACTCTCTCTGTCTTTCATAATAAGATTTGCCAATTCTCCCTCTTTTGAGGTCAACCCCAATATCGGTCTTCCGGAAGCTAACAGTAAAAAAACTCTACCCGGTATAATTGGATATTTAATCTTTGGGTCTAAACTTAAATAAAACAATGAGGCTTTAGATATTATCTTCACAGCCTGAAGTCTTGGAAGAAAACCATAAAGTTGACACTTCTCTAATAACCGATATTTATTTAGTAAATCACGAAACCATTCCCGATCTACTCTGCCTACCTGACGAAGTTCAATCTTGTCAAAACTTTCAGGATACTTTTCTCTCATGGAAGCAAGCACCTTAAAAAGTGGTTCTATTGGACATAAATTATCAAAAGTTCCGAACAATCCAATTGTCACTTTTTTTTCAGACACAGGAACAGACCACTCACCAGCTAGTTCATCATCATAACTGTTATAAATATATTGAGCATCTTTCAAATATTCAGCATTCAATTTACTAACTGTTGTTACCAAAGTTGCTTGTTGTTTTATTTCATCTAACAACTGACTTGCTTTTTGAATATCGTTTTCATTGTCATAACACTCTTCAAACGGTTGGCTTTCCCAATAATCGCGAAAATCTGCAATCCATGGAATTTTAAATTCCTGAGATAATTTCCTTCCTACCAGATGCACCGACATAGGCGGCGAGGTAGAAATTATCACTGTATAATTTTTTGCTTTAACTAATTTACGCCCCAATCTAACAGCAGGTCTGACCCAGCCTATTTTAGAATCAGGGAAAAATCTACTTTTAATATTTTTTCTTTTATCTATTGTTGTCGGTTTTATTTTTCTAACCCCCAAAAGATAAAGAAGCCTCTGAGGATCAAAAGAACCTGCACGATAAATATTATCAGATTCAATTTCATATAACAGCTCAGGTTCATAAACTCTGTATGTTACAGACTTGACTGTTAAAACATCGCAATTATACCCAAACTCTGACAAATGCTTCATCAATGCCATAGGCCTGGCGATTCCTGCACCACCTAAAGGAGGGAAATAATAGCAAATTAATAATATATTTTTTTCAGTCATCTATTCCAATTTGGTCTTTTAAAATTTTGACATGAGCTTCTATGTTATTTTCAAAAAGCCCTTTTTCTTTAACAATTTCCAGATTCTTTTTTCTCATTGAATCATACAAATTATCTGATTTTATAATTTCTATTATAATTTTTTGTAAATCCGAAAAGTTGTTCTCTTTGAATCTAAAACCATTATTATCACCAAGCCATTCTTTTACGCCTTCAATATCGGCTGTAACTGGAATTAGCCCCAACGCCATCGCTTCAATCAGAGACACCGGTGAAGAATCTGTTTCAGCATTGGACAGGTACAAATCATGCGAAGCAAAATATTTCAGATAATCCTTCCTGTTCATTTTGTTATAAAAAGAGATATTATCAGTTGAAATGTTTTCTGCTTTTTGTTTGAAAGACGAAAACAGCTTCCCCCATGACGGAAAAATAATTTGTATTTCACCAGACTTCAAATAATCAGCTAAGGCTTCAATTATGAATTCATTGCGATAGACCTCTTCGTGTGGTCTTGGAACAATAATTCTAAGCGGTTTATTAAAAGTATAATTTTCTTTATGAAAATCAAGCATCTCATTTTCAATACCCCAATAAATAACAGTTGAATTATTTAAAGGAAATATTTTATAAGCCTCATCAAGCAGATATTGAGAATCAGCCAGAACATAACTTGCATTCTCAAGGGCAACTCTTGCTTTTCTTTTATGCAAAAATGATTTGTTAGGCACTCTCAAAATATCCGATCCCCAAAGATTTAATATCAATGGAATATTTTTATTTCTAAGAGCTAATGCCGCAGTATATCCATACCCTGTCGCATAATGGGCATTAACTATATCCGGTTGAAATTCATCTATAATTTTTTTAATCTCAGGAACAGCTAAACGATAATACAGAAATTTAAAGCATGATCGCTTTTGTAAATTGACATGCTCCATGTCTCCATTCTCCATAGACAAAGTTAACACGTCGTAATTTTGTTTTTCGAGCTGTTCTACTATCCGTTCAGTGTGGAAAGCTCTGCTGTCAGAAAGAATTAATATTTTAATTTTACTTTCACTCACAACAGCCTGCCTAACCAGTTTTTTTTCACATAACAAGGATACTCATAATTTACACCACCCCATTTGTCCTTATAGTATTTCAAAGAATCAGCATTATCGGGCGACGCACCTAAATTTAATTTTGTTACTCCCTTTTTGGCGGCATCCCGAGCCGCACGGAAAAGCAAAAATTGGTTTGGTTTTAAAAATGAGAATTTTTTGTTAAAATAAATCTGCCAGCTTAAAAGAGTATCTTGAACAATAAAATTAATATGCGATGCGGCAATCTCGTTTTCATATTCCACAACTAACCATTGGACAGAATTATTTTTTTCAGAAAAAGATGCCAACTTATTAAAAAATATGTCAGGATATTTAGGTTTGCGCCCATGCCTTTTTTCGGTTGATTTCATCAAATAGATAAAATTATCAAAATGTTTCTCATATACAAATTCTTGAATCTCTACATTTTCTCTCTCAGCTTTATTAATTTCAGAGACAAGTTTTTTATCTGAAGGAATCCAATCAGGGAAAATTTCAACCAGAGTAGTATTACATTTTATTCTATCATAATTTTTTACCGATGAGTATTTATGAAAATAATCATTAACGAATATCTTTAAATATCCTGCTTTTAATATTTCATTAAATATTTGCTTTTCAATTTCATCTCTTTGAAAATCATCATTACACAATAAATTCGAATAGCATCCATCAGGCATTGATTGTATTCGTTTTAATTTTTTAATTCCGAATTCAACCGAAGGCATCACGCCAATTACTTTATCACCTTCAAACGCTGTCCAAAACAAAGCCTTCCCCCCCATGCATTCCCATAAATTACAAAAACCAATAGAGGAAAATAGATTATATTCTGGAAACTGCTTTAATTGTTCTTCTTGAATCTCTTTATCTGATAACTGTCGTATTTGAATCATCAGCGTACCAAAAATATTTTTCCCCGAGCCAGTTCACTCTCGTCATTTGTTAAAATGAAAAGATAAACTCCTGCGGCAACCGCCTGATTTTTTTGATTCGTGCCATCCCAACCTGAATTTACCGGTATCTCTCTAACAAACTCGCCGGCGGTATTATAGATACGCACCATACCTGCTTGTGAATAATTAAAATTTAATCTGTCATCCGCACCTGTGATAATAAATGGGTTAGGGAACGCTATTACATTTTTAATTTCAGTAGTTGGTGTTCCATACAAAGAGGATATTTTTGAAATGCCTCCCATAGTGGAAACATAAATATCACCGCTGTTCTGGTCATAGGTTATGGCATTTATTTTATCATTAACCAAACCGCTATTTTCACTTTTATAAGTAGAAATTTCATCGGTAGTAGCATTGTAATAACCAAGTCCGCTTGTAGTTCCAATCCATAAATTCCCCCGTCCATCAAACTCCAAAGCAGTTATATCAGAGCTAATATC
>QNAD01000197.1 GCA_003641345.1 Candidatus Zixiibacteriota bacterium
GCCTTCTTTTAATTTCTTGATTGCGTCACCAATAGGATTTTTAGAATTGGTATAACTATTGCCATCATGTAGATAGATTTTTGGTCCACAGTCGTGACAGGCGTTAGGTTGTGCGTGAAAACGACGATCGGCTGGGTCATTGTATTCTTTGCTACAAGTTTCACACATAGGAAATATTTTCATCGAAGTAAACGGGCGGTCATAGGGGATGCTATCAATAATAGTATAACGAGGACCACAATTGGTGCAATTGATAAACGGGTATTGATATCGTCTGTCATCAGGGTTGAATAACTCTTTAAGACATTTATCACAGGTGGCAATATCGGGAGATATTAAAGTATTAGCAGTTTTATCAGCTTGACTGGTTTTAATTATAAAATTTTTGTCATTTTTTATTTTAATATCTTCGATATTAATAAAATCTATTTTAGCCAGAGTGGGAAGGTCTGATTCAAGTAAGTTTTCAAAATTTTCAATATTATCAGACAACCCTTCGATCTCAATAATAACCCCCTGCGAATCATTATTTACAAAGCCGGCTAACTTATTCTCATTGGCAATACGATAAATAAACGGTCTGAAACCAACACCCTGAACGATTCCATTGATATAGAATTTTCTACGGATTATTTTATCTGTACCGTGAAGATTTGACATTATTCTAAAATTGTTTTTTTATCCTCTATGATTTGCTCAAGAAATTTGTACCACTCCTCAAGCCCTTCTTTTGTTCTGCAAGAGGTATCAATAATTTGTAAATTACCATTTATATTTAAAGCATTTTCTTTAACTTTGCTTAATTCAAAATCAGACATTCCTAACAGGTCAATTTTATTTATTACCATAACTGATGAACGTCGGAACATTGCAGGATATTTTGACGGTTTATCGTCTCCTTCGGTAGTGCTGATTAAAACTACTTTCATGTCTTCGCCAAGATCATAACTTGAGGGACAGACCAGATTTCCAACATTTTCAATAATTAATAAATCGATTTCATTGATATCAATATTTTCAAAAACTTTATTTATCATTTTGGCATCAAGGTGGCATGCTCCTCCGGTTATTATTGGTCTGATAATTTTACCACCGGAATCTGAAAGGCGAACAGCATCGTTTTCGGTCTGTACATCTCCAACAATTATTGCAATTTTGATTTCATCTTTAAAATGTTTTAACGTATGCTCTAACAAACTGGTCTTGCCTGATCCGGGGGAACTTACCAGATTAAGGCAGGGGATTTTATGTTCTTTTAGTGCCTTTCTTATTTGAGTGGCAAATTTATCATTCTCTGATAATACTTTCTGTTTTATATTTACTCTTTCTGGCATTTTAAAACTATCCTAAAATTAAATTATTTGTCATCATATTCTAAATCAATGTAAACAATGTCAAGTTCGTTTCCTGATTTAATTTCCAAATCACGTCCACCGCAGTCAGGACATATAAATAAAAATCGGTCAATCTCATGTTTTTTTTGGCAGTTTTTGCATAAACAAACTAATGGGACATTCTCAATATTTAATTTTGCATTTTCCAAAATCGTACCAGGAATTATTGCCTGAAAACCAAATTCTAAAGCATCATTGACAATATCAGTTAATGCACCAATTTTTAAACCAATTCCGTAAATCTCTGTTGCATTTCGTTTGTTAGCTTCTTTTATAACTGTTTTAACAATTGATTCGGCGATTGATAATTCATGCATGTCCAATCTCGCTTTAAAGAAATCTATTTTTGTGAAAGAATAGCTTAATAAATTTCATAATGCAATATGAAATAGGAATAGAATAGAAAAAGTTACAAAAAACAAAGAAGACAATGATGATGAAATTTAAGATATTTATTTTTATATTTCTTAATTAAACTATCTGTAAAAAGTAGACTAATTCAATTAACCCGTAAGTGCTTGTTGTGCAATGGAGTGAGTCTCTTGTTATGTTTAGCTAATTCAGAGTCCATAAAAATCAAGAATATTGTAGAAACAGTTGAAACAAAATAATAATAATTTATATTCTAACAGATATAAAATTTGAAAGAAAAATAAGGATAAATAATGGAAGATCTTTTCAAGAAATTATTGATAAATATTGGTGAGGATGTTAATCGAGAGGGTTTATTGAAAACACCTCAACGAGCCGCAAAAGCTTATGAATTTTTGACCAAAGGGTATCGGGAAGACGTAGATAAGATAATCAATAATGCAATTTTTGAATCTGATACCAGTGAAATGGTTGTAGTGAAAAACATTGAACTTTATTCGATGTGTGAGCATCATTTATTACCATTTATAGGTAAGTGTCATGTAGCTTATATACCAAATGGCAAGGTGATAGGTTTATCTAAAATAGCCCGTATTGTTGAAGTTTTTGCTCGTCGGTTACAGATTCAGGAAAATCTGACACATGAAATTGCTGATACAATTCAGAAATATACCGATGCTGTTGGAGTTGGGGTTGTTATTGAAGCCCAACATCTTTGCATGATGATGCGAGGGGTGGAAAAACAAAATTCCGTAATGACCACTTCTTGTATTTTGGGTGAGATGCATGATGACCCATCTACCAGAGCGGAGTTTTTCAGTCTTATTAAATAAAATATGTTATTAACCGTAAGCAAAAAATTTGAGTTTTCAGCGTCCCATAGATATTTCTATACGGAAAAATCAAAAGAAGAAAATTTTGCTTTATTCGGAGTTGAATCACTTGGGGGTTATGGTCATGGTCATAATTATGTGATTAATTTTATTTTTGCAGGTGAAGTTGATAAAAAAACAGGGATGCTTATCAATATCACTGATATTAAAAATAGAATTCTCCCAATGCTTGCAGAAAAGTTCGATCATAAATATTTGAATGTTGATAATTCTGATTTTATAATTGATTTGCCAACTCCTGAAAATGTCGGGCGATCTCTTTTAAATAATGCTGATGAATTATTTTGTGATTTAAGCGCCTCTCTTTATGCTTGTTCTATTGATGAGTCTAATCAGACATCTGCTTATGTTAAAACCTCAGGTGAAGTTGAACGGATTTTAAAATTTGATTTTTCTTCCGCACGCAGGACTTATTCTCCATTTATAAGTGAGGAAGAAAATTTGAGATTGTTTGGAGAAGCATCATCAATTACTGGTCATGGGCACCACTATCGGGTTTTAGTTCATCTTGCAAGTGATAATTTAACTCATGGAATGGTGATTCCAGATATCATCTCAGAGCCGGTGATGAAAATGTTATTCGATGAGTTAGATCATAAGAATTTTAACGAAGAAGTTGCATGGTTTAAAAATAAACCGGTTACAACCGAGATATTAACCCGTATTGTTTTTGAAAAATTATCAGAGAAATTACCAGTAAGTAAAATTCGTATTAACGAAAATGATAATTTTTTTATTGAATATGATAATCAACATCATTTTAAAATAGGTGTTAATCAATCATTTTTTGCGGCTCACAGGTTGCATAGTGATAATTTCTCTGATTCTGAGAATGTGCGAATTTATGATAAATGTAATAATTTAGCCGGACATGGACATCAATATATTTTGGAAACAATAATTGAAGATAAACTTGATGAAAAATCAGGGACTGTTGCCAACCTTGCGGAGTTAAATATAAAAGTAAATTCAATTCTTAGTGAATGGAATTATAAACATTTGGATTTAGAAACAAATGATTTTAAATCAATAATTTCTACTGGAGAAAATATTATTACTGTTTTATGGGAGAAATTAAATAATGTTTTTTCTTCAAAACTATATTCGCTTAAGCTCTGGGAAACGCCTAATAACGTATTTAAGTTAGAGAGAAAATAATCAGGAGATTAATTTGAAAGGATTTGTAATAACAGGTGCCAGTCGGGGAATAGGTAGGGCAATAGCAATAAAATTAGCATGTGAGGGATGCAAAATATTTTTGCACGGCAAAGATAAAAAGATGTTACAAGAGACTTCAGAAAAAATTTCTGATTGTGGAACAGAGTTGATACTTTCTGATTTATCAAATCCTGAAGGAGTTAACACAATTTTAAAAGCAGTTGGAGAGACAAAAATTTCAGTTCTTGTGAACAATGCCGGATTAGCGGTTGTAAAACCATTTGAGGAATTAACTCTGGATGATTGGAATTTGACTTTTAATGTCAATGTTACTGCCCCGTTTTTGCTCTGTAAGGGATTGGTGAAAAATATGTCTGAAGGTAGTTCTATTGTGAATATTTTGTCGATTGCATCAAAGAATGTTTTTACAGAATGGAGCAGTTACTGTATGAGTAAATATGCTTTTGATGGATTTGCGAAAACTATAAGAGAAGAATTAAGAGAGCGAAAAATCAGAGTGATTAATATTTACCCCGGTCCCACTGATACTGATATTTGGGAAAATGTCCCGGGTAATTGGGATCGGAGTTCAATGATGTCTCCTGAAGTTATTGCCGACGCCGTTAAAATAGAACTTGAACAACCACCTAATACAGAATCGGAAGATATTACA
>QNAD01000198.1 GCA_003641345.1 Candidatus Zixiibacteriota bacterium
AAAGAAAGTCGCATAACAGTAAGCTGTTTTTTCTTTAGGAATATATTCATTTTTCCATATCCAGGCTATATCACTTTTGGTATCGGCATAAACATTACCATCCCATAAATATTTTAATGCTTCCGGAGTGTTCATATCAAATATAAACCATCCACCTGGAACAAGATGCTGATAGACAGATTTAAAAGCAGTTTTCAATTCCCGTTCAGCAAGAAGATAATTAAGTGAATCAAAAAAGGATGTTATTAAATCAAACTGCTCTGTTTTTTTTGAATTCTTGGTTTGTAATATTTTAAATTTAGGCAGGCTTTTTTGATAAAGTTTGATTTTTTTACCTTTTAGTTTTTTGGCTGCTACTGCCAACATGTATGGGCTTTTATCCAACCCTGACATTTTAATTCCCATCTCAGAGAATTTCATTATTGCCGTACCGGTTCCACAGCAGATATCAAGACCGGTTACTGGAGAAATATTAAATTTATCAAATATATCAAGACAGTATTTTGTCATTTTGATAGAGTGCTTGTCTGCTCCCATCAAATCATAAACTTCGGCAAAACGAATATATTGATTCATGAAATTTCCTTAAATTACTTTAGCAAATTTTGTTGACGTTGTTTGAGTTACAAGCTTTCATTTAAATAGTTGTGAATATTTTCCTAATAGTCAAGTAATAGATTATAACCAATCAGCAGATTGGTCTGATAAAGGAGTTATTTATGGAAAACATAGTTTGGATTTGGTTAGTAGCCGCAGTGATATTTTTAATTATCGAACTTGCCACACCGACATTAATTTTTGTCTGTTTTGTCGCTGGGTCGGTTGGCGGCGGTTTGTACAGCTTTTTTTTTCCAGAATCATATTATGCTCAAATAGGCATATTCGTTGTTGTTTCGATTGTGTTGTTGCCAATGATGAGAAAGTTAGCAAAAAAAATAACAACTGAAGACACTCCCAAATCGAATGTTGATGCATTAATAGGTAAAGTTGGTTTAGTGACAAAAACAATTGATGCGGATTTAGGTGGCCAGGTACAAATCGAAGGGGAAGTATGGATTGCTGGAGCCGACGAAGAAATAGTTGAAAATGAAAAGATTGAAGTAGTTTCTGTAACAGGAACCAAATTGCACGTCAAAAAGAAAGAATAAGAAAGGATAAGATTATGAATCCGGTTATAGCATTTTTAGCAGTGGCGGTGATTTTTGCTTTTATCATCGTTGCTATGTCAATCAGAATCGTTCGCCCCTTTGAAAGAGGAGTGGTTGAACGATTGGGTAAATTTCATAGAATTCTTGATCCAGGACTCAATCTGATTGTACCGTTTTTTGATATGATGATTAAAGTCGATATGCGTGAAGTTGTACTTGATGTACCGCCGCAATTTGTTATCACTAAAGATAATGTTAATGTTGAGGTTGATGCTATCATTTATGCTCAGGTGACTGATCCGGTTCGTTCCCGCTATGAGATTTCCAACTATATTATGGCGGCTACAAAATTGGCTCAAACTAATCTAAGAAATGTTTTTGGTGAGTTGGAACTTGATGCCTGTCTTACCTCGCGCGATGAAATTAACGGCCAGCTTCGTGATGTCCTTGATACTGCTACCGATAAATGGGGTGTCAAAGTCAATCGAGTGGAATTACAGAAAATTGATCCGCCGCGAGATATCACCGATGCTATGAGCCGTCAGATGAAAGCAGAGCGTGACAAAAGGGCGGCGATTTTAGATGCCGAGGCAATCAAGCAGGCAGATATTACCAAAGCTGAAGGATATAAGCAATCGAAAATATTATCCGCTGAAGGTGAGGCAGAAGCGGTGAAAAAGAAAGCTGATGCTGAAAAATATCGTCAGATTGCAGTTGCTCAAGGTGAAGCGGATGCCATCAATTCGGTCTTTACGGCTATTCATGATGGTCGTCCCGATGATAAACTGATTACACTCAAATATCTGGAAATGATGCCTAAGTTGGCAGACAACAAAGCTAATAAAATTTTCCTGCCGTATGAAGCAAGCGGGATTATATCTTCGCTAGCAGCTATGGTTGAAGGTATTAAAGATTCCAAAAAAGTTGAAAAAACAATATCTGAACCGGCTGAGCAATCTTAATATCTGCTTTTACAGAAAAATAAAAAGGAACCCGCCTCAAATGGGTTCCTTTTTTATTTAAAAAGTAAATTCGATAGTTAGATTTTATTGACATTTTCATTATGCTGGTATAGTTTAATGTCCGATTGGAAATATGAATATGAGTGAAAATAAACAACAAATCAGAAAACCAGTAGCCGCTGGGCTTTTTTACCCCGGTTCGGCAGGAGAACTAACCAAAACGGTAGCATCTCTTTTTAACGACGCAGAGAAAATACCCGTGAACGGACATCCAGTTGGTTTAATTGTTCCTCATGCGGGATACCCCTATTCCGGTCAAACTGCCGTCCGAGCATATAAACTTCTTGAAGGAGAACAATACGATACAGTTATAGTTGTTTCACCTTCACATACTGTCTTTTTTAAAGGAGCTTCGATTTATGAAGGGGATGCCTATGAAACTCCGCTTGGCAAAATAGAAATCGATAAAGAACTATCAGAAAAAATTGCTACAATAAATCCAGCTGTTCATTTTTCAAATAATGGGCATGCTACCGGAAGTACAAGAGGAGAGCATGCTCTTGAAGTTCAACTGCCGTTTTTGCAGATAGTTTTAGGAAAATTTAAGCTGGTTGCAATTGTTATGGGTGATCAGGAAGAAGACACTGTACACGCTTTGAGTGAAACATTGTCTTTGGCATTAAAAAATAGAAATACTTTATTAGTTGCTTCATCTGACCTATCCCATTTTAAACCTGAAAAAAGAGCACGTAAACTTGATTTTAATATTCAAAAAGCGGTTGAACAATATAATCCAGACATGCTGATGGAAACACTGGAAACCGGTCAGGGTGAAGCCTGTGGCGGAGGCGTTATTGCGGCGGTGATGATGGCTACCAAAAAGCTTGGAGATTCATCGGTGAAATTTATTGATTATAATACTTCCGGTTCTACTACCGGTGATTTTGATGAAGTGGTCGGATATCTTTCGGCTGTTATTCTCAGCAGTCAAAAAGTTAAGCAAAAAAAAGATACAATTGGAGTGATGCCGGCTGAAAAGAATATGGAGTTTACTTTAACTGATGAAGATAAAGATTTTCTTAAACAGATAGCTCATGATGCTATCAGAGCCAAACTGGACGACAAAATTTTTGAAGTTCCTAAATCTTTGAACGAAGAACTGGAAATCCAAAAAGGTTTGTTTGTAACATTGACAATCAATGGGAGGCTTCGCGGTTGTATCGGTCGAATTAAAGGTGACCTGCCCTTAACCGAGGGCGTTGCCGAAATGGCGGTAGCGGCGGCATTCGAAGATCCCCGTTTTCGGGAATTAAATGAATACGACTTTGAAAAACTCGATTATGAAATATCGGTATTATCATCTTTGGAACGGGTAGATGATTTTAATACAATTGAAGTTGGTGTTCATGGTCTATTGATAAAGATGGATATAAACTCTGGGCTTTTGTTGCCTCAGGTGGCTTCGGATAATGAATGGACAGCGACTCAATTTTTAGAACAAACCTGCCTCAAAGCGGGTCTTCCCAAAAACTCTTACCAGAACAAATTCTGCGAAATTTACAAATTCTCTGCGTTGGTGTTTTAGGTAGCATTGCCACTTTATTATATTTTCAGTAAATTAGATATAAGTTCAAAACTTGTTTATTTATTTTACTTTCACTAAATTCCAAACATGTCAAAGAATAATTTTGAAAATACGTCAGAATCAATCAAGCAAAGCGTGTTAGTAACTGGTGCCAATGGGTTTGTTGGTGCCAATCTGTGCAGAAAGTTGATTGATAACGGTTATAATATTATTGCCGGAGTTAGGAAATCAGCCAATTTAAATTTACTTGAAGATTTGGATATTGAATATCGTTATGGTGATATCACTTTACCGGACTCTCTTATCAAAATGGTCAAAGACGTTAATTATGTTATTCATAATGCCGGCATAGTCAAAGCCAAAAAAAAGCAGAGCTTCTTTGATATAAATGAGCAAGGGACACGTAATGTCTTTGAAGCAATATTGAAAGTTAATCCTAACATAAAAAAAATCATTTATATTTCATCGCTGGCGGCGGCTGGAAATTCTTCAGATAATCAGCCTGTAACTGAAAATGATAATCCACATCCAATTACAACTTACGGTCATTCTAAATTAGCCGGAGAAAAAATAGCATTATCTTACAAAGATAAGTTGAATGTCTGTGTCATACGTCCATCGGGAGTGTATGGTCCGGGTGACAAAGAAATTATGACATTATTCCAAACTGTCAACAATCATCTAAAACCGTTCATTGGTGGCTGTTCGCGAAAATTACAGCTGGTACATGTTGATGATCTTTGTCGTGGAATCAGTAAAGCAATGACCACAAATACAAATTCCGGTTCAATTTA
>QNAD01000199.1 GCA_003641345.1 Candidatus Zixiibacteriota bacterium
AATAATAATGCTCTCAGTTTCTTTACAGATGATTTAGGGGAATATGATCCTTCAGTTTGGCGAGTAGGGCATTATGATAATAATTTAAAAAGATATGTTGAATATCCAAAATTACCACCCATTACTCCCGGAATGGGATTGTGGATAATTGCTAATCAAAAAAAAGAATTTGGCACAGCAGGTTATTCAGTTATGCCTAATCGAATAAATGAAAAGAATTATTATTACGAAATAATTCTTGATTCAGGTTGGAATCAAATTGCTAATCCGTTCGCTTTTGATATAGACTGGAATGAAATATTATTTGAAAATACAACAATAACTTCAAATACTCATCCAGCCATTGAACCAATTGGTTATCTTTTTAACGGAAATAATTTCTTCCCTGCCTCTGTCATTCCGGCTTGGTCTGGTCTTTTTATTTTTTCTTACAAAGATAATATAACAATGTTATTCCCTTCTAAAGAAGTTAGCGCCGTATCCAATTCTCAAAAAACAAATCATATAAACAGCGAAAATCATATTCAAATCGAACTAATTACAAAAAATCATACTGATTCATATAATTTCATTGGTGTATCAGATAATGCAAAAGACGGTATAGATAAATTAGATCGTCATCAACCACCATCGCCGACTGGTTTGCCATCATTGTATTTCATCAACGACGGCGAACAATTATCAAAGGACATTAGAAAAACTGACCATGACTTATATAAATATGAATTTCGAATTAATACATTTAACGATTCTTATCTAAAATTCACCGGAATCAATCAATTTAAAAATAATAATTTGAGTTTGGCTATCAAACTTGACAGCCAGTTTATTGGTCTATCACATGATACAACGATAAACATTAATAAGAATCTCGATAAAGGCATTATTTATATTGGGCGAAAAGATAAAATTGAGCAAAAACTTCTAACAATCCCTAAAGAATTCAATCTATCACAAAACTACCCCAATCCTTTTAACAACAGCACATCAATCAATTTCTCTTTGCCTCATAAATCAGATGTAAAAATTGAAATATTTAATTCTTTAGGAAGAAAAGTTAAAACTATACTAAATGCAGAGCGTGATGCAGGAACTTATAATATTATCTGGGATGGCACTAATAGTCAGAATAAAAAAGTAGCTACCGGTATATATTTCACCAGACTAATAACTATCCAGTATGAAAAAAGTATCAAAATGCTACTCATAAAATAAACGGTAAATTATTTATTTTTAAATTCAGCGGTCTCACCTATAAATGCGGCACCTATTGAATCTCCCCAAACATTAACCGTTGTACGACATCTATCCAAAAACCAATCAATTGCCCAAATAAGACCTATTCCTTCTAATGGTAAACCAACCGCCTGCAACACAAATACCATCGTTACCGTACCGGCATGAGGTATCCCTGCCGCCCCAATCGATGCCAGCGTAGCTGTTAAAAAGATAATAACCTGAGAGCCAATACTGAGATCTATTCCATAAATTTGGGCAATAAACATAGCCGCTACCGCTTCATATAAAGCGGTACCATCCATATTAATTGTAGCTCCTAACGGCAGAACAAAAGATGCCGCTCTTTTATCGACCTTGTTTTTTTCCTCAACACATTCTATCGTTACTGGAAGAGTTGCTGATGATGACGCTGTTGTAAATGCTGTTGCTAAAGCTTGCCCCATGTTAGAAAAATACCCCAATGGTTTGCGTTTGGCTATAAATTTTAATATTGATGGCAGAATAACCAAAGCATGTATCAACAACCCAACAATAACCGTTAACGAATACCATCCCAGCCCAGATACAAGCTCATCAATAGAATCAATATTTTCAGCTACTATGCTGCCTATCAATGCAAAGACACCCAAAGGTGCAAAATACAAAATAATATTTACCAGTTTCATTATCGCCGCATTTAATCCCTCAAAAAACTGTATGACTGGCTTGCCTTTATCCCCAATTGTTGTAAGTACTCCTCCAAACAAAAGCGAGAAGACAATCAAAGGCAACACCTTACCTTTTGAAGCGGCGTCAATTATATTAGAAGGAATCATCCCAACTATGACATCTATAAAACTTTTCCCCTGACTTGATTGAACCAATTCCGGCACATAACCACCAAAATTTTCAACTCCATCACCCGGCCTGAAAATATTTACGACAATAATTCCAATTAATACTGAAAAACCGGTCGTTATAAAATAATATAAAAGTGTTTTCCCTGATGTTTTACCAAGTTTTCGTATATCACCTAAAGTTGTAACTCCGACAATCATCGATGCAACAATTAAAGGTATCACGACCATTTTCAAGGCATTCAGAAAAATTGTTCCAATAAATTTAATATTAAGCATAAACTCAGGGATATAAAACCCTGAGAATACACCTAAAATAGTCCCTGCAATCATCCCATACAAAATATAATTACTTGATTTTTTATCCATTAATTTCTCTTCACATTATGATTTATTCTAAAAAAACATAAATAAAGAAAAAAATCTATTCAATTAAAAAACATCATCAAATACGATAAAAGAATAGATTAATTTCACATTCTTGAAATTACTTGACATAACTGACAATTTAGTTTAATATAATAATGTATAATGTAAAAATCACCAAAGATACTTTCTTAAGAACATTATTTAGAAAATTTTTTAAAGGTTAGCAGTCAAAATTTTTAACCTTAACCTTCGGAGGAAGAACGATGAAAACCGCCCTGTTTTCAATTTTCTTATTGTTCGTTTTACTTCTACCTGGTATGACTATGGCTCAAGGAGGATTTACCTTGGATCATGTCGATGGTGAAGTAGCTCCCGGACAACTTGGCACAGACGTAACAATTGTTTTTTACATCAGATTAACTAATGCAACTGGTGTCGCCATCACCGGTAACACTAATGGGTTCCGAGTGTGTTCATCTGATGGTGCTCAATGGACCACAACAGTCCCGGCGTCCACAGGAACCATAACTACTGAAATGTATGACTCTGATGTACTTATTAATGAATTTTCCATTGATGGTATCGGATGTGATACTGTAGGTTTTGGGGGGTTCCGTATGTTCAAACCCGGAATTCCTAATGGTTTTGATGATATAGTTTATACAATAACAATCGGACCTATTCCTGCTATGTATAGTGGTAAAACAATTGAACTTGATTCAACCTGGTATCCCCCTTCAAACAGTTGGGAATGGGGTACCCCATCCGGTAAAATTTTTCCCAATTGGGATGGACCACATCTTTTTATAATAAATGGTTGTCCTAACCCGCCCGATTCCGATGGAGATGGTTTTGGTGATATTTGTGATAATTGCCCAACAATAAGCAACCCGTGGCAAACCGATGCCGACGACGATGGTTTGGGTGATGCATGCGACAACTGCCCTGATGTTGACAATCCCGACCAAAACGACAGTGATAATGACAATGTTGGAGATGAATGTGATAACTGTCCAACAATAAATAACCCGAATCAGGAAGACCCAGATTCGGATGAAGTAGGTTCTGATTGTGATAATTGCCCCGATGATTCCAATCCGAATCAGGAAGATGTTGACTCTGATGATGTAGGTGATCAATGCGATAATTGTCCTACCACTCCCAATCCTGATCAAATTGATACCGACAGTGACCTATACGGAGATGAATGTGATAATTGTCCAAATATCCCTAACAGTCAATCTGATTTGGATAACGATGGCGTAGGCAACGAATGTGACAACTGCCTCCAAATCCCGAATCCAAATCAGGAAGATACTGATAGCGATGGACTCGGCGATGATTGTGACAATTGCCCAACAGTTCCGAATCCAAGCCAGACTGATAGTGATAACGATGGCTTTGGAGATGCTTGTGATAATTGTCCGACAATAAACAACCCAACTCAATCTGATTTTGATTCTGATGGTGTTGGCGATGATTGTGATAATTGCATTACAACTCCTAACTCAAACCAAACTGATGCAGATTCAGATGGTTTAGGTGATGCTTGTGATAATTGCCCAATAGACCCAAATCCGAATCAGGAAGATGTAGATTCTGATGGTGTCGGCAATCTCTGTGATAACTGTGTAGATATATCAAATCCGAACCAGGAAGACCCCGACAACGACGGTTTAGGTTCAGCTTGCGACAACTGTCCCGATGATGATAATCCGAATCAGGAAGATAGCGATTCCGATGGTGCCGGAGATGCCTGTGATAATTGTCTGGGACTTCCCAATCCAACACAAGATGACAATGATAGCGATGGACTCGGCGATGATTGTGACAATTGCCCAACCGTTCCGAATCCAAATCAAACCGATAGTGACAACGATGGTTTTGGTGATGCCTGTGATAACTGCCCTACTCTATCCAATCCCGACCAAACCGATTCCGATAATGACGGAGTTGGTGATCTCTGTGATAATTGTCCGACCAATCCAAATCCTTTACAAATGGATAACGACAATGACGGTTTTGG
>QNAD01000200.1 GCA_003641345.1 Candidatus Zixiibacteriota bacterium
ACCGGCTAAAATAGTTTTTTTCTCACCGGAAAAAAAAGAACTCTTTCCTTTTGATTATGCAGGATATAATAAAGTTGACATGCTTTGTGTTTTTGACTGGAACGAGCTTGGCAAAGTAACATCATCAAATTTTAATGCGGATTATTATGTTATTTATCCATCAGATTCAGATGAACTTGAAAAATATAAAGAAACTCTTGAGAGCGAAGTTGGTTTGCTACGGGAAATATATTATTCATCACCTTCAATGATTGACAGGATTCTTTATTACCTCAATCCAAAACATAATGCAAAAAATGAAGCATGGGTTTTAGGGAGAGAGCAATAAAAAAGCCAGACAATGACTGGCTGGCTTTTCTAATTATACGGTAATGTACTTACCTATTATCTGATTCATTTTTGAACTCATTTTTGAATTCGCCAATACCTCCGTTGCCCCTGCTGTTTTAGCTGCTTTCATTTGATCTTTTAAAGTATTTGGTGAGTAACATACAATTGGGATAGACTGTGTTGCTCCATAGGATCGTAGTTTGTTAATCAATGATGGTGCTTCAATTCCGTTGAGATTTAAATCAATAACAATCAAATCAGGAATCAATTCTTGAGCTTTGACGAAAATTTCATCAGAACGGATTGCTTTAATTCCTTCAGCTTCCATGTTATCCAGAATACTCATCATTTTTGAAGTGAAAATCATGTTGTTAGCAGCAATTATAACTTTTTTATTCATATATCCTTTTCCCCCAACTTTAAATTTTAATCCTTTTCGTTAGGTTCATTTTATCAAACTAAATAATATAATAAATTATATGCGATTTTCAAAGAGTTAGATGGAAAAAATACAAAAAATTTACCATAGTTCTCTAATGATATGCAAGACAAGTCATTACGGCGAGCGCCAGAATCGCACTTTAACACTGAAATAGTTTGTTTTTGTTGATTTGCAAGTATTCAAATATATTTTAAATTTATGAAAAAAACTAAAATCATTGCTACGTATGGTCCGTCTGTAAATACTCAGGCGAAGATAAGTAAACTTATCCAGTCCGGTGTTAATTTGTTTAGAGTAAATTGCTCTCATGGCAAAACCGAGGATTTTCTCAAAGCCGCCAATATTATTCGTGGCGGTATTAAGAAAACAAATGATTCTCCGGTTGGGATACTGTTTGACATATCTGGACCCAAATTAAGGTTGGGTCATTTTGATAAAGAAGTTCCTGTTAAGCCTGGTTCGGTTTTTACATTGACATCAGGAAAAACAGATATTCAGAAAAAAATAATTAGCGTCAATCATCCGGCAATAATAAAATCTATTAAAAAAGGGGAAAGGCTGTTTGTTGATGACGGGAATATAATATTTCAAATTACCGAAGTTGGAAAGAATGGAATAAAAATTAAAGCTCTCAACGCAGGGAAATTGCTCTCTGCAAAAGGGGTAAATCTTCCGGATACAGATCTGAAAATTCCTACAATCACCCAAAAAGATAAAGAAGACATAAAAACAGCGGTTCGAGCAAATGTTGATTATATTGCTCTTTCTTTTGTCCGTTCCGGAAATGATATTATCGAAGCTAAAAAGATTATCAAACGATATGGGGGAAGTCAACGAGTCATTGCAAAACTTGAGAAAAAAGAAGCAATTCAAGATATTGATGAAATAATGCTTTTAGCGGACGGTGTTATGGTGGCTCGGGGCGATTTGGGCGTGGAACTTCCTCCGGAAGAGTTACCTAAACTTCAGAAGAAAATTATCAAATTAGCCAATAGACATCATAAACCAGTAATAGTTGCTACTCAAATGATGGAGTCGATGCGTTTTTCACCTCGGGCGACAAGAGCGGAAATAAATGATGTGGCTTCGGCAGTGTTTGATTTTGTTGATGCTGTTATGTTGTCGGCGGAAACTGCAACCGGAGAATATCCTGTTGAGGTTGTTGAAACAATGTCAAATGTTATTGAAACGACAGAGTCAGATTCCCAGCGACCCGATGTGGAACTTGAGACTCATTTAATCAAATCAGAGATTCCTTTGGCTATTGCGGAAGCGGTTAGTAATATTGATAATAGATGCGATCTGAAATTGATTTTTGCCTATACAACTTCCGGTTTTACAGCCGAGTTAATTTCTAATCTATTCCCGCAACAACCTATTATCGCTTTGACTCCGAATAAAAAAGTACAATCAAGACTTTCATTATATCGTTCGGTATATTCGGTTGAAATTACACACCCTAAATCTTTTAATGATATGCTGAAAACGGTTGAAAAAATAAATCGTGAAAGGAAACTGGTAAAAAAAGGGGATAAAGTTGTTATTACAGGCGGAGTGCCTTTTGGCTCAACGGTTGCAACTAATTTTACTATGATTCATGAGATAGGGGTGTATAAAAAATCATAATTTGCAGAGTTAAAATTCCAAAAATATTTTTTGAGGTTATATTAATTTTATTAATTATACCTGCTTTTCTTTTTGCTCAATCGCAGAAAACAAAAAAGAATAAAAAAATATGTATAACATTCGATGAATTACCAGTAGCTACATCGTTTGCTGAACCGGCTAAAGATACTTTAACAGATATGATTCTCAGCACTCTGAAAAAACATAAAATCAAAGCGGCTGGATTTGTGGTTGGTTCTAAAATCGAAGCTAATTATGATTTGCTTGGTAGATGGCTAAACGCTGGTCACAGGCTGGGGAATTTGACTTATTCCTATAATGATTATCATCAGTTAGAACCAACACAGTTTATTGCTGATATTGTTGCCGGAAGTGAGGCTCTGGAGCCGATGCTTTCAGGGTTTGGACAAAAACCGCGGTTTTTCCGGTTTCCATTTTTACATTATGGTGATGACTTGATTAAAAAAAGAAAAGTAACGGATTTTCTTGATGAATATAATATTTGGACTGCTCATGTTACCGTTACTGTTGAAGATTATCTATATAATTTAACGGTGGAAAAAAACGAAGGTGTTTTTGATTCCACTCAGTTTTATGCGTTGATGAATGAATATGTTAATCATGTGCTGGATGAAATAGAACGCTCAGAACTTTTGTCCAAAGAAGTATTAAAACGACCATGTCGTCAGATTTTACAGCTTCGTGCTAATCATTTGAATGCTTTGTTTTTGGATGAGATGTTAACGCAGATTGAAAAATTAGGCTATGAGTTTGTGACGCTTGACTATGCTCTAAGGGATAAATTATATTCCGCCCCTGAAGCATACACTGGTAGCGTAGGGATTGGGTATCTCGACATGCTCAAACAGAGCGACCCTGATCTTCTCCCTGCCGAGTAGTAGAGTATCCTTAAAATACAATTTTAAGATACAATCCGAAAATACAATTTCAAGATACAATTTTGCGTCATAGTTATTTTTATTCTGTCGTTATGTTTTTTATACTGTCGTTGTATTTTTTTATTCTGTCGTTATATCTTTTTATTTTGTCGTTCCTGTGAAAGGGCTTGTTGATAAACCCTCATTTCAGTTGTGTCGGGTCCTGATTCACCGGAGGTGGATTGTGACCCGACACTTAAGCAAGTGTAATTAAAAAGCGGCAGGTCCTGAAAATCTGTTTACACAGATTTTCAGGACCCACCGCAACATCTGTGAGACTTCTTCAACAAGCCCGAAAACAGGAATCTAGGTTTTCTTATGTGTCTGACAGGTATCCTCACCTTCCGAGATTGTGCAAAAATCAAAGCTGGGGCAGACGAGGGCGTCTGCCGCCCACAAGTAATAAAGACAAAGAGAACCTAGATTCCCGATCAAGTCGGGAATGACAAGACAAAAAGGAATGACAAGGACAAAGATTCCCGATCAAGTCGGGAATGACAAAATTTGAGTTTTCAACATGTCTGAAAACAGGAATCCAGATTTTTTTGATTATTGACAAGAATTATATTTTTTTGTATATTTACTTCAAGGGAAAGGACTCACCTTGTTTGACATTGGCGGAGAGCAAAAATAGACCTGCCTGTGCATAAAACATAAAAGTCATGTTTCCAAGAAAGAGAGAAGTAACATACTTATAAAAAAGAGGTATTATAAAAAAAGTAACAAAAAAGGAGTAACCATGAATTTCCAGGTTAATTTGTCAGGGCATAATTTCTTATGCTGTAAGAACTTTTTTAAAACTAATATCATTGCAATTATATTAACTCTGTTTTTTCTGTCCAGCTCTTTTGCACAAGACATGTTTGACACAAGAACTGACTATGCTGTTGGAGATGGACCTCATTCTGTATTCTCGATTGATTTTAACTCTGACGGCTACAATGACATAGCGACTGCAAACTTGTTACCTGACGATGTTTCTATACTTCTCGGCAATGGGGACGGAACATTCCAGCCTGCTGTTAACTATGCTGTTGGAGATGATCCTTGTTCTGTATTCTCGATTGATTTTAACTCTGACGGCTACAATGACATAACGACTGCGAACGGAAACTCTAACAA
>QNAD01000201.1 GCA_003641345.1 Candidatus Zixiibacteriota bacterium
ACCTGAGTTGATAACAGACCAGTTAACCTGTTTTCTATTTGCCCGCTTGTAGAGATAGAATCAGAAGCGTAATAGTTCCCAACAATCATCGGAATTATATCCTCATTGGAAAAATTTGAACCATCAATCGAACTTATTTCCACAGTATCAAGAGTGCCTGTTATATGAACACCAAGTTCTATCATTTCCGATGTTTCTTGTTCCTCAAAGGCACCTTGACTAAGACCAGGGATTCGAGTATGACCTACAATATCCAATCTTGGATTAAATCTTCTTTCACCTTCGAAAACCACCAACCCACCTTGATCTAACCTAAAAGTTTTATCAAACAAATACCCTCGTCCACGCAAAATTTCCATCTCTCCGATAAACCTATAGAGACCACTTTCTCTAATCAATTTTACTTGTCCGGAAAACTCAGCATCAATATCTTCGTTTTTTATCCAGTAATTTGATAATATATCTATATTAATATCCAAATCCCAGGTATCACCGCCAGACAATGCAAGCATAATAGGCGAGCCTTGATCAGGCTCGGCAAAATTAACCATATACTTAGTAGATAATAAGGTTAAATCTCCTGAAACAGTCGGAGGAGTGTCACCTTGAATATGTAAATCACCTTCAATCTTACCACTTATATCATCAAGTTCATATGAGAAAGGAAAATTATTTTTAATTTCAACATCAACATCATAATTAAAATTATTAAAAGTTTTTATGGTTATCTCCCCTTCTATTTCAGCATACCTTCTTTCTCCGTCCCTTTCTTTATTCTCCGTAGAATAAATTTCTATACCATCAATATGAACTTTGTTATCCTCCATTCTGACGTGGGCGGAATCAACGAATATTGGGTGTTCTAAATCAAAATATTTGAGACGACCATTGATTAAGGATGCATCACCCATCAAATGGGGTTGTTCAATTGTTCCGGTTAAATGCAGATTGGAAAGGAAATCTCCATCGAGTTGCTCAACCGAAGGAAGGATCAGGCTGACCAAGTCAAAACGACTATCTTTAGCTTTCATCCTAAAATCTATAGGAGCATCTGGCAGACGATCAAAACTGGTCATGGAAAAGGTCAAATTCAACGGAATATATCCCGTCCCATAATACTCTCCGGGATTAGCATAAATTTTCACACTATCAATAGATAATAATTTGTCAGAATAATCAAGCGAGGTTACCAAATCACCAAGAATTAAATCTCTATACTTTAAATCTTCAATAGAACCATCAATATGAATCTCCGGATGGAGAAAATTACCATCAATAAGACCATCACATGAAAGAATACCTCCTGTTTGAATATTTGAAAATAGCTTTACCCAAGGTGTAATGTTTATCTGATTAATAAATATTTTCAAATTCATTGTCTCATCATAATTTACTCTTCCCTTTGTCGCAAATGAAGATTGACCATCAATAAGTTTTGTGTTCATAAAATCAAAACCAGACGAATCAACATCAAACAAAATCAGACTATCATTTACAAATTCATGATCAAATATATTAAAGACAAGAGAATCAAATTGGACTTGATAGGGGTTATTCCCATAGTCTAACAACCCCTTGCCTCTCAATTTAGAAAATTCATTCTCTATGATAGCGGAATCTATATAGACTAAATTAGAATCAAGTGATACTTTAACATAAGAAGAATCATAAGGAATATCCCAGACAAAACCATTTACTCCAGTAACTGTCACTTCCCCTTGTTTGCCTGTTAAAAAACGATCTATCTTAAATTCTGAGTAAAGACTATCTGAAAAATAGTCATAGAGCCATACCGAGTCTGAGATAAAAAACCCTGACAAATCAGGTTCCATAGTCAAACCAGTCAAAGTTGCTTCGCCATAGCCTCTCCCCCCCGGCTGGTCAATGAACAATTTTCCTTTGTACCGGTCAAGGTTATCTAAATTAGCAATAACATTCAGAGAGAGAGAATCATCGTAATCAATCTTTCCATTAACAAAAAATCTATTTTCAAAATAATCAACTCTAAAAAAATCATTAAATGTAACTGAATCGATAGTAACTGTAATTTCACCGCTGGCATTTTGCAAAGGATATTCTCTTAAAAATGATTCGTACAATTCTGTCTTAAAATCTAATCTTAAATCTTTTCTCTTGAACCCATAACCATCCATCTCAACATGACCGGATAAATTAGTATGAAAGGCTTTTGAAACAATATTATTCAAATCAAAATCGTTAACTTCCGCAGACAAAAAATAAATCCCAGGGTTTGGGTTAAAATCCATAAAACCATTACCATCGATAGTACATCCCTCAAAAATTGTTCCGTAAAGTGTATCAAAACTTAGAAACCTGTTACTAAAATTGAAATCGGCGTACAGATTTTGAAATGACAACATAAACAAATCACCGGCTAAAAAGATATTTCCGCTTATTCCATCGCTACCAAATTCAACAGTACCATTCGCATCAACCAAACCCTTTAGTTTCGGTTTTAAATTGGCAGTTGTCTTAGTCAGGTTAAGGTCATCAACTACAAACTCGATACTACCTGATATTTTCTCATCAATCAATAAACTACCATCCAATTTAATTTTTGTTTGTTCCGATGAAACTGATAAATCCTGAAAGACTATTTGATTCTTGTGATAAGTAAATTTTCCATGAGCATTATCCAGCTTATATGCTTCCTGCGATGACAAAAAATCAAATCTGTTAACTTCCATTGAATATGTTTCTTCACTGCCCTCAAATGATGCTTCCAGATTAATATCTTTAAATATAGCCGTATCACTTCCTTCGACTATACTAAAATTAAGATTATTAATTTTCAAATCATTCACAGCAAGTAAAGGTAGTAATAACTCTTTAGATGGTTGTTGTAATTTCGATTTCATTTTAGGTATTAATAATTGACCAGTAGAATCTTTTTTCAATTCAATTATAGCAGAATCTATATACAAATAATCGAATATATATCTTTCGTTCCAGATATTAGATATTGAGTAAGCCACTTTTAATTTGGGGAGAGATATTATCTGATAAAAATTTAAACTGTCATCATAAAATATAGATAATTCGTTCAATTCAAATCCACTAACAAAATTCCCTTTAATATCACCAAGAGTAAAACTTATATCTTTCTGATCTTTTATAGCTTTTGAGACTTGAGATTGAACCAGCTGTTCCAATCCCCCAAACTGAAAATAATAGGCATAAATGCCAATGAATATCAATACTAACATTAAAATTACTAACAACATTATTTTCTTGAACCATGACATTAGACATTACCAACTTTAGTTAATATATCAACTGCAACCAGATATCCATCTCCCGCAGATTGTCCTATATCTTCAATCACTTGTTTTATTAAACTAATTTCAACGCCAACATTCAATGCACCGAGTATGTGTGAGTGTAACTGCTTAACCATATTCTCCATCATCAAAAAAGCAATAATTGAAAGCTCTCTATCTTTTATATTAAGTTCTGAACGTGAAAGAACTTTTCCGTACCCTTCAAAAACCATCCACCGAAAAATCTCAGGAGCAATCTTTTCAACTTTTGTTTTAAGAGGATCATAATTATTTTTGTAAACCAGCTTACATAAATCTGTTCCCCTATTATACCAATCATCAGCCTCAACTGTTGATATTTTTCCATTACCGGACATTGTATGAGCAGAAGGATAATATTTACCCAGATATTCTGCCGCTGTAAGCATTTTAGGAAATCCAAGAAACAGATAAGACTGCAGGACAATCTCATACAATTGCTGTGGAGTAATAGAATTCTCTTTTGCTTTTAATATACTTAGCTTAATTATACCTTCATCAGCAGTTGTAATTGCCGCTGAAAAAATTGATAGAAGTCTGCTATTGATATTTTTTTCTGGAGCAAACTGGCTAACACAATTTTTAAGTTTTTCTAAATCAATTGTCAAATTCATAATGTAAGTTAAAGTAATTTTGAGTCAGGAAGCAATTTCAAATTTCTTAGTGAAGCTGATTTAATTTTTGTTCTATACGGTAAAGGCTCTTTTTGAGGGAATTTATCTCTAAAATCAAAGAATCATGAACATTTTGGTTAAATTCTCTGTTTTGGAAATTATTATATTTTTTAGCCGATGTATTTACAGTGTAGTTGCTAATTTTTGTTGTAACAAAATAGGCTATGTTTTTTCGCACAAACCCTAATTCAATGTCAGTTCCAGGTTTTGATTTCATTATAGTTTTTTTTAATTCTATAGCAGAGTTGATGGCTCTTTTATTAAATTGAAATAGTAAATCCCCATTTTTTAAGCCAACTTTTTCCGCTGGCGATCCAACTGCCACATCTACAACCATTAAGCCATGATCAATATATGTATTTCCGCTACTGACATTAGTTATTCCCGCCCTGGGAATGTTAATACGAATTCCTGGAGAAATTTCAATTTCATTCGTTGTTAATCCAAGATAACCAGCTTCC
>QNAD01000202.1 GCA_003641345.1 Candidatus Zixiibacteriota bacterium
AATTGGACAAGGAACTTTTTAATCTTTAATAGGTTTTATTTGGTAATAGATTAAAAAGATATATTGAAAGAAGGGAAAAATGACTGAAGAGAAAAAATATGATGTTGTTATTGTTGGAGGTGGACCAGGGGGACTTTGTGCAGGCTTATATACTGCTCGTGCAGAAAGATCAGCGGTTTGCTTGGAAAAATATTTACCGGGGGGGCAAATAGCTCTTACAGGCGAAGTTGAAGATTATTTGGGATTTGATTTAATACAGGGGGCAGAATTAGCTTCGAAATTTACTGAGCACGCCAAGAAATTTGGTCTTAAAATTGAAATGGAAGAGGTGGAAGAAGTTTATTGTGATGGTGATGATAGAGTTGCCAGATGTGCCTCAGGGAATATATATCGAGGGAAAACGATAATTGTATCAACAGGTGGGTCGCCGGTGAAATTAGGTATTCAGGGAGAAGAAGAGTACAGTGGCAAGGGGGTCTCTTATTGTGCTATTTGTGACGGCTCCTTTTTCAGGGATAGAGTGATTGCTGTTGTTGGTGGTGGAGATGCCGCAGTTGAAGAGGGTGCTTTTTTAACCAAGTTTGCATCAAAAGTAATTATTATTCACCGACGAGACAAACTTCGTGCTCAAAAAATTATTCAGCAACGTGCTTTCGAAAATGAAAAAATTGAATTTATTTGGGATTCTGTTGTTGAATCGATTAATGGTGATGATAGGTCAGTTACTGACCTTACTGTTAAAAATGTCAAGACAGGTGAAATAAGTAAATTAGAGGTAGGTGCAGTTTTCCCATATCTTGGTTTTAAACCTAATGCTAATTTTTTCCGTGAAGAATTAAAAAAGGATGAAGGTGGATTTATTCTGACCAATAATCACATGCAAACTTCAACCAAAGGGATCTTTGCTTGTGGTGATGTCAGGTCACAACTTGTCAGGCAGATAACAAATGCAGTAGGTGATGGAACTACGGCTGCTGTTGCCGCTGAGAAATATATTGAAGAATTGGAAGATAAAGCTGCTGACCGAACATAAAATTTTTTGAGAATGTTTTTTGTGACCAATGAAAACATTATGTCAATAAGTTAGATTTGGCTGGATTGGATTTTGGTTAATCGCTTTAACGTCAAAAGGTTTGCCGATTTAGCTTGCTAATATTGACATATTTTCTTATATTTTTAACGACAGATTAGGTGTTTTAGCTGTTCTTGCAAATACGTTTCTGAAATTGAAACCGCACTAATATAAATTCTCCGATTGCCGATGTAATAAAATATATATGGGAGTGGTGTGCGCTGGTATCCAGCCACCTGACGTTAGAGTCGGGCATCCCCCTCCACCACTCCCTGTATTAATAAATTCAGATCGAATTTCTTCAGCTTTTAAGTAAGTTTCCGATAACATAAAGACAGAAGAGTAAGTTATGTTTTTGAATAAAGGATTGCTATGTTAAATAAAATTAAAAAACAGGGTTTTCTTAATAGGATAAGCAGTCTTATAATTGTTCAAGTGATTTTTGTATTTGCCGCTCTATTTTTAATAATTTTTAATTATTCAACAGAAGGTTCAGTTTCCAAACAGATAAATGAGGTTGGTAAATATCAAACTATTTCAAATGAGATATCAGGGTATCTTGAAGATAATATTTCATCTTTAACCACAGATAATTTACGTTATGAATATATCGAAGGGGAATTAGCATCTTATGATGAAATTCTTAAAGCAGAAATATTGACAACAGATAAAGATAATAAATTGACACCGATTTTTTCCTATATTAATAGCGTACAGTCAGTAACTAATGAAATTCCGCAAACATATATTGAGTCGATTGCGGAACATATGATTTCCGAATTTAATAAATCAAATCTCAAATCTCAATTTGCCCCTATTATTTATAATACTAACAATATTATAAATTTATTGCCACTAAAGAATAACCAAAAGACAGAAGCGGTATTAGTAATCGTTTCAAATCATGATTTTATAATTTCAAATCGAAGTGAACTTTCATATGCCATTTTTCTGTTATTTTTAATAGCTACTTTATTTAGCTTATTGACGGTATATTTAATTTTTAATCGCTTCAAATGGCCATTAAATAAATTAATCTACGGCTTCAAAAAAACCGCACGAGGGGAATTATACGAATTAATGGAGCCGGAGGGTGATGTTGAGCTTAGGGCGCTTACATCAGCATTTAACGAAATGTCAAAAACCTTATGGGAAAATTCAACTCAACTAAAAAAAAGCAATGATGAGTTAGAAGAAAGTAATTATCTTCTCAGTGAATCAAGATCATATTTTAAAACTTTAATCGAACAATCTCCTGATTCAATAGTCGTAACTAATTTTTCAGGAAATATTACTTTTTATAATGATAAAGCCGGAAAATTATTCGGGTATAAAAAAGATGAGATTATTGAACAACATATAGATAAATTTTTTACACAACCGGTAATGAACACAATAAATAATACTGACAATGAATTAAATGGTGTTGAGTTATTAGCAAAGACTTTGGATGAAGAATTAATTCCAGTCTATTGTATTGCTTCTTCAATTGAAGATGATAAGTCAAATGACATTGCGTTTCTTTTTATAATTAGAGATATATCTGAGAGCAAGGATTTTCAGGAAATGATGATTCGGGTTGACAGATACTATACCAGAGGGGAGATGGCGGGAGATATTGCTCATGAGATAAATAACTATTTAGCTGTATTGTCGGGAAATCTTGAATTGATGCCGCTTTTCATGAAAAAAGGACAGAATGAAAAAATAGTTTCCAAATTGGAACTAATGCGGAAAACAGTTGATAATATAGCTCGTTTTGCAAATGGACTGATGGACCCTAATCAGGATGAAGCGGTTTTTGAAGAAGCTGATATAAATCAATTGATTGAAAATGTTCTGGCTTTTCTTAAGCCGCAAAACAGATTTGATGGTGTACAAATCAATACTGATTTATCGACAGATTTACCATTGGTTGAGTTTGATATTTCTCAGTTACAACAATTAATTATTAATTTGGTTTATAATTCTGCCGAAGCAATGCAACAAATAGAAAAAGAAAAAGTTATAAATATCTATACTCAACCTGGCAATGAGGGTGATGGTACTGTTCGGGTAATCATTTGTGATAATGGTCCCGGCGTACAGAGTGATAAAAAAGAAATATTGTTCAAGAAAAGATTTACGACCAAACGCAAAGGGCATGGTATCGGATTAGTTACTTGTCAAAAAATTATCGAAGTTCATTCAGGGGATATTGGATATGAATATGACGAAGGTGCAAAATTCTTTTTTGATATTCCACTAAAGCAGAAGTCAAAAGAAAAAATTTCAGAAGAAGAAAAGGCAAGTACCGTTTACGGTAATTGATATTTTTTATATTGCCCTGAAATCATCTATCGAATAATTTAATTATATGATTCTTAGTTCAAAATATGGAAATAAGTTACTATTTTTTCTTATAGTTTTATTTGCAGTTATCATATTTTTCACCTCCTACTATTTTATTCAGGAAAATAGAAATGACAGTTTGAAATTATTAATAAATCAAGGGGCATCATTTACAGAATCTTTGGCGCAAGCGGCGGAAAATGCAATAATATCGGAATCTTTTTATGAGTATTTAACCTATAAGCGATACCATGAACTTATTATCGAAATAAGTATGTCCGAACAAATACCCAATCAGCAGAGTCTGGTCAGGTTTGCATCAGATCATAATCTTTTTAGTATTCATATTTTTGATGTAAACGGAGATTTAATATCTGAGGGAATCGCAGGTGGCATCAGGTCTGCTTTGCCTGTTAATATTTATGATCAGGTAATCAGTTTATATGAATCTCAGGAAAATAACTTTAAATTAATATTGGATGATTCTTATTCTCCGGGAGGAGCCTATCATTATTTTCTTGAGCTAACCAATGATCAGAAGCATGTCATAGTCATTGCGGCTGATGCATATTATTATGTCGATGCTCTCAGTGAGACTCAAATTGGATTTCTTGCCCAAAAAATGGTTCTGGAAAAAGGGGTTGAATATATAATTTATCAAACCTCTGACGAAGTGATTTTTTCATCCATAAAACCTGAAAATACTCTTCATCTGGCAAACGATTCTTTTTTAAATACAGCTATAAATACAGATACAGTAGTGAATCGTTTGTTTGAATTTCAAGGGGAAACGATACTTGAATTAGTACGTCCGTTTGCAACCGAGGATTATCCTATTGGTGTATTTAGAGTCGGATTGTCTTTGGAAAGTTACTATGCCATAGCTTATGGGTATGATATTCAGATTATTACTTTTGCAATAATTCTTTTTGGATTATTGGTAATTGCCTCTCTATATCTTCGGGGAAGAGAAAAGAGAAAAGAGATAAGTCAGCAATATCAGCAAATCAAATCTGTAACAGA
>QNAD01000203.1 GCA_003641345.1 Candidatus Zixiibacteriota bacterium
AGTTCGGTGTCATTCAATAATTTCAAATAAGATTTCATTGTGTTCAGACTTATACCTGTTCGTTCGCTAAGTGCTTTCATATTGGGTTTGAAAGGCACAGAATTACTAATAACGGCTAAAAGCTTCTTTAGGTAAATAATATTTGCCGTTTGTATTAACGCAAATTGAGGTATATCTACTTCCAATATTGTTAAAATAATACTTGTAAGTTTACTTTGAAACGAATTTAAATTCTCTAGATAAAAAGGATAATAACCGTAGTGCAGATAATTATCAAAATGGGCTAAAGGTCTAATTTTGTTGACAATATCCATAGAAATCTCAATATGGTTTTTTAATATTTCTGCTAACGAATAACTTTTAAATGTAATACCTGTTTCGAATGATAAAAACTCTCTGAACGATAATCCCGGCATTTTATACATAATAGCTCTCCGGCTTAAATCGGCTTTTGCTTTTTGCAGATGCAATAATGATGAACCCGTAAATATTACCCGCAAATCAGGCATATCGTCGTATATGTTTTTTAATTCAACAGCCCAGTCTGGATAACGGTGTACCTCGTCTATTGCCAACAGTTTACCTCCTTTCTTATAAAAGTCGTCAGCTAAATAATACAACCTGTTTTCCGCAAAATAAAAATCATCCAAACTAACATATAAGACACTATTATCGGAAGCATAATTTTGTTTCAGGTATTGTAAAATAAGTGTTGTCTTCCCGACTCCGCGACTACCTTTTATGCCTATAAACCGGTTACTCCAATCTATTGTATTAATAAAGTTACGAATGGTATTTGTTTGTACCAATCCATACTTATTATAAAATTTTTGTCTGAGTGTTTCCATAAATTAGTTATTTTTGTTATCGCAAAGATAATTATTTTAAATAAAACATCAATACATTGACATCTTTTATGGGGTTTTTCTGATTCTTTTTGATAAATTACTAAAGGATACTTTCTAATATAACTCTTCTTCGCCTCCTTTAATCTTCAACAACTTCTTAATTTTTCCGGGCTGTGCCCAATTCATCGTTTTTTCCATTTTCAAAGATAATAAATATGTTTCAATTACAGGATTCTGCAATTGGTTTAAAATTTTCTGTGCCGCCGTTTTGGTAACAACAGGCATATATGCTTGCAGTGACTGGTTAACCTGCCATCTGCCGGTTACCAACATGGGTTTAAAAGTATTTCTGCCATACGCCTCCCACACTATTTTATAGTTCACAAAATTGTATCTTCCTACACCAAGCATTGCCCACCAAATCCCTTTTTTAATTTGGGTTTGTATCAACTTGCCTTTTCGCTGTTCCAGTTTATTTTTAACAGAAAACAGGTATTTCCTTAGCAAAGGACATCTACTTATCTCTTTTCCACTCAATGGTTTACCATTATCGTTATAAGGTAATAGCACCCACTTTCGGGGCACCATTTTGTGTTCCGTAAAATTCGATTTAGTCAGCAAGGGATAAATAAATTGTGTGGGTAAAATCACTTTCTCATTTAAGAGAGAAGTACCGTCTTCTAATTCTGTACAGGATTCAAAAAAGTAAATATTATTGGCTCCACAAGTATTGATTCCTTGTCGTGGAATGGATTTTTTCTCAATGACGATTGGTTGAAAGCCATCAAAAAAATGTGACTCTTCAGGAGAAAAAACGCTCAACGGATCATCATTAATTATCAATGGCTTTGCTTTGTATTTTTTCCATTTGCCATTTTCGTTCCGGTAAAAATCCACAGGGAAACTCGTTTTTTTATCCCGCTTAAATTTTACCAAGCCATAACGGGTTAAAATCTTGTCAAAAACGGACAAATCGTTGAAATCATATATTCTTTCAAGTGAAAAAATACAATTGTGAATTTTAAATTTTCTGAAATAACGGTGTGCACCATCATTCAGCAATAACGACAGCGGCAAAAAGAAAAAAGCATTGCCATGAGGTTTCAAAAAATCGGCAATGGTGCGTTGCACCACCAGCGCCGCCAAATCAATCCGGGAACCACCGAGCAAAAGATTTTTGCGATTATCAATCAAATCGTAAGTTGTAAATGCAGATTTAATTTTTTCTTTATAATCATCGGGTAAGTCCACAAAATTCTGCCACGGCGGATTTCCCAAAATAATGTCATAAGGTTTTGGTGATAATTCTAAAATATCGGCATTACTGAAATTTGCCGACATATCTACCTTGAACTTCTCACGGAACAGTTGCAAAGCATCATTGAAATAACCGGAATTTAATTCATTGCCAAATAAAGATTCTAACGGCAGTTCGGAAATAGAATAACCTTGTCCAAGACCAAAATCAACCAGTGCTTCTAATAATCTACCGCTTCCCATGGTAGGATCAAAAACAGTAGCACCATTCATCCATTCCGGGAAAATATCAAATTGCTCAACAGCAAATTTTCCCCACCGCAGCGGGGTAAAGACGGTTCCAATCTTTTTATCGTGTGAATCGTTCAAATGAATTTAGCAATATAGTTTCCAACAATTAAGATAACCGTAAAGATAAACAAATATTTAATAGCCATAGCACCGTGGCGAAATTTAAAAATCAAATGCAGAATCAATGTCAGCACCGTCAAAATAAGTGGAATCAACGGAGGATAATCCACAATACTCTGCCATAATTCGCCTTTCAGCAATTCAATGAAAGCAGTTTGCATGCCACAACCCGGACAGGGAATACCTAAGAACCGTTTGTATGGGCAAGTACCCTGAAACTGTTCCAGCCAATGAATAAAATCATTGTAAAAAACCAAATTTAAAAGCATCAAATCTGAAAAAATTCTCATTCATAACCTATAACTCATAACTTCTTTAATGTGCTTCCATCCAGTTTTTCCCGACACCCAAATCAACTTTTAATGGTACACTGAATTTATGAACATTCTCCATTTTGTCGGTTATCAAATCACGAACAATACCCAACTCGGTCTGCGGCACATCAAAACACAATTCGTCGTGCACCTGCATAATCATTTTTGCCTTCAGGTGCTGTGCTTTCAATTCCCTATGGATATTAATCATCGCCATTTTAATAATGTCTGCTGCCGTTCCCTGAATAGGCATATTGATGGCATTCCGCTCAGCAAAACTCCGCACTACATGATTACTCGAATTTATATCCGGCAAATATTTCCGTCTGCCGAACAGCGTTTGAGCATAACCGTTTTCACGGGCTTTGGCAATGGTTTCATCAATATATCCTTTGATAGTCGGGAAGTTTTCAAAATAATTATCAATCAACTCCTTGGATTCCGTTCTTGGGATCTGCAACCGCTCCGACAAACCAAAAGCAGAGATGCCGTAGATAATTCCGAAATTAGCTACTTTGGCTTTTTTTCGCATCAGGGATGTTACTTCTTCGGGCTTCACTTTGTAAATTTTGCAAGCCGTTGCCGTGTGAATATCCATATTGAGCGAAAATGCGTCTAACAGATGCGGGTCTTGGCTGTATTCGGCTAGAATCCTTAACTCGATTTGCGAATAATCGGCAGACACAAACCACGCCGAAGGCATTTCGGGTACAAAGCTCCGACGAATTTCCCGTCCCTGTTCGTCTTTTATTGGAATATTTTGCAGATTCGGATTAGCAGAACTTAGCCGACCGGTATTGGCAACCGCCTGATTGTAGGAAGTATGGACCTTTCCCGTTTTTGGATTTATCAGTTTCGGTAATGCCTCTACATAAGTATTCAATAATTTTGTCAAAGTCCTGAACGACAATATCAACGAAATTATTTCGTGTTCATCTTTTAGTTTCAGTAGTGTTTCCTCGCTTGTGGAATATTGCTTAGTCTTGGTCAGTTTTTGTTTCTTGCCTTTGTTGATACCGAGTTTCTCAAACAGGATTTTACCAAGTTGCCGTGCCGAAGCAATATTAAACTCTTCATCAGCAAGTAAAAATATTTTTTGCTGAATGTCTGTCAGTTGGCTTTTCAGCTCGTCTTCAATCGTTTTCAATGATATTAAATCCAAACTCACCCCGTTGGCTTCCATAGAGGCAAGCACCTCAATCAACGGCAATTCAATTTCCCGGAACAATGCCCCGAGTTGATTCTTTTCAATTTCCGCAGATAATTTATTGTAAAGCTGTAGCGACAAATCAGCCCGTTCGCACACAAAACTGACAAGATTCTCAGGCAACGGCAGATTGATATCGAAAAGCTTTTGTCCCTGCTTGTCCCAAAACTGCAACGCCTCCATCGGCAAGTAATTCAAATATTTACGGGACAAGTTATCCAGCCCGTGCCTTTCGTCAGGATTTATTAAATAATGTGCCAAAAAAACATCAAAAACAGGATAGCAGAAATCTTTTTTCAGGTGACGGAAAATAAAGAAATCGTTCTTGGTGTGATAACCAATTTTAGTCACAGAATTGTCCTTAAAAATATCAAATACAGCAT
>QNAD01000204.1 GCA_003641345.1 Candidatus Zixiibacteriota bacterium
TTCTATTAAGTCAATCTTGTTATTGATAAGAAGATAAGATAAATTATCTGCGCCAATTTCTGTCAGTACTAATTTTGTTTGTTTTATCCTTGTCTCTTTTTCCGGATCAGAATAGTCAACTACATGTAAAAGTAAATCTGCTAAAATTACTTCTTCAAGAGTAGATTTAAAAGATTCCACTAATTGGTGTGGAAGTTTTTTAATAAATCCTACTGTGTCTGAAAAAACAATCTTACAAGGATACCCAGATGACATAACTCTGGTGGTAGAATCTAAAGTTGTAAATAGTTTATTGGCTGTTGTAACATCTGATTTTGTCAGTTTGTTAAAAAGAGTAGATTTTCCGGCGTTGGTATAACCAACCAGAGCTATTTTAAAAAGGTCTTGTCTTCGTTTGCGCTGGGTTTGTCTTTGAACGTCAAGTTTCTGAAGTCTTTTTTTAAGATGTGAAATTTTAGTACGAACCTGTCGGCGGTCTATCTCAAGCTGTGTTTCGCCCGGTCCTTTGGCTCCAATTCCACCGTATTGTCGGGAAAAATGAACCCATGCACCGGTCAGACGGGGAAGAGTATATTCAAGTTGAGCAAGTTCTACTTGTAATCGAGCCGCAGATGTTCGCGCACGGTCAGCAAAAATAGCCAAAATTAATATCGCCCTATCAATCACTTTGGCATCAAGTGCTTTTTCTAAATTTCGCTGTTGTGCCGGAGACAATGTATCATCAAAAATAACACAGTTTCCTCCTTCGTCAGCTAACTTCTCTTTTAGTTCACTGACCAACCCTTTGCCAATATAATAAGCAGGATCAGGTCTTGACCTTACCTGAATTCTTTGTCCAAGAACAGTAGCTCCGGCTGATTCACTTAAAAAAGCCAGTTCATCAAGAGAATTAAGAACATGTTCCTTTTCACGAGAGTTTCGTGCTAATCCTATCAGAATAACTTTTTCTGTTTCTACTTTGCTATAATCAATTTGCATCTCGTAGAATAATATACGACTTTTTATTAATTTTGTGATAATTTTCTTTCAAAATGAAAGAATTATTTTTTTTATTTTTTTGCCGATATCAATAATATGGGTTTAATTGAAAAAATAATATATACCGAAGGTCATCTGATTGACTCTAATTTAATGCGTCAAATTTTTGATATTATTATCAGCGATGGTGGTGCATTTGAAATTATTGATTTTCAGATTGGACGTACCAACGATGAATACTCCAAAGCGAAAATCAAAGTTTCTGCTTCTAATGATTTAGAGATAAATACTATCCTGCTCAAACTTTCCAGTTTAGGCTGTTTGATTGATAAGGAACAGGAGATTGTTTTAGAAAAAGCTCCTGCAAACGGTGTTGTTCCCAATAATTTTTACAGTACTACTAACCATAAAACATTTGTAAGACACAAAAGTAAATGGATCAAAGTAGATAAACTTCGCATGGATGGGGTTATTACAGTTGAAAATGATTATGCTCGGGTTAAAAAATTTCGTGATGTTATAAAAGGGGATATGGTTGCTATCGGGTTAGCCGGCATAAAAGTTCAACCGGAATATGTTGATCGGGACCGAGGAGATTTTGGGTTTATGTCCGGTGATGTATCTTCGGAACGTAAAGTTCAACTGGCTGTTGATACCACCGCTGAACTAATTAAAGACAAAAATAAAAAAGTTGTAACTGTTGCCGGACCGGTCGTAATTCATACCGGTGGAGCGACTGATTTGGGACGATTGATATCAAATGGTTATATCCACGGACTCCTTGCAGGAAACGCTTTGGCGGTTCATGATATTGAAACAAACCTTTACAATACTTCGCTGGGGATTGATGGTTCTTCGGGAAAACCGGTTGAGATGGGTCACCGTAATCATCTTCGAGCAATTAACGAAGTTCGTCGAGCCGGATCGATAAGTAATCTTGTAAACGAAGGTAGCCTCAACGAGGGCGTAATGTATGCGGTAATTAAAAGCGGCATCCCTTTTTCATTAGCAGGGTCACTTCGCGATGACGGACCATTGCCTGAAACAATTACCGATATGAATAAAGCACAGGATGATCATTTTAGAATTTTAGAAGATACAGATATAGTTTTAATGCTGTCAACTATGTTGCACTCTATCGCTGTGGGCAATATGATACCTGCCAGAGTGTTGACAGTCTGTGTTGATATCAATCCGGCAGTGGTAACTAAACTAAAAGACCGAGGCTCGATGCAGACAATCGGACTGGTTACTGATGTTGGTTTGTTTTTGCGTTTGTTAGCCCAGAGATTAATTGAGTAGGTAGCGTTGCTACTTTGATTCTTGCAAAATAGTCAAATATCAACTCGAATCTGAATAAACAAAAATTTGCACAGGCAAACCATTCGTAAAGTTTTGATTTCTCCTGCTAATTTTTTCCTTGTCATTTCCGTGGAAGCAGAAATCCAGGTTTTTCTTTATATTTTTTTACTTCAAGTTAACCAAAACTATCAACCAATAAATTCTGAAACAAATTGCTTTAAGAGACGTATTTATTAATCAATTGTGATAATAACTAAGGTAACAGGAGAGCAAGGTAATGTTTAAGAAAATCTTTATTTTTTCCACTTTAATCATAATTGTCGGAGCAGTACTTTTCTTTGCTATTGACGGTTCAGCGAGCAAAGATGAAGGCTTTAAAACATTTCCGGTTGAAAAGGGTTCTATCATCGACAAAGCTTTAGCAGTTGGCGAAATTGAACCTAAATTGGAAATCGAAGTCAAATCAAAGATTCCCGGCATAGTCAGAAAAATATTTGTAGAAATTGGCGACCAAGTGAAAATTGGTGATCCTCTTTTGGAAATTGCCCCTGATCCCACTCCTATTGAATATGCTGAAACCAAACGGCAGGTGGAAATTCAACAAGTAAGTTTTGCAAATTCTAAACTTGAATTTGATAGAGTAAAAAAACTCAAAGATAAACAACTTATCTCGCATCAGGAATATGAAAGAAAGAAAGCAACTTATGACCAAGCTAAACTTCGTCTTGATTTGGCAGAAGAAAAACTGTCTTTAATTGAGTCTGGAAAATCCAATGTTGCCAATCGTGTAATTGATAATGTTATCAGGGCTTCTATCGGTGGAACAGTTCTTTCCCGTTCAATTGATGTTGGTGATCCAATTGTTCCTCTTACTTCCTATCAATCCGGAACAAAACTTATGACGCTTGCTAAAATGGATGATTTAGTATTCATAGGTAATGTGGATGAGATTGATGTAGGCAAGCTAATAGAGAATATGGTTGTTGAAATCGAAATAGGTGCTCTGCCAAATGAAAAACTTACAGGTATTCTAAAAAAGATTTCCCCAAAAGCTCATCGTGAAGAAGGTTCAATTGTATTTGAAGTAGAAATTAAATTAGATGATATTGGTTCTGAGTTCCTTCGTGCAGGTTATAGTGCTAATGCTGATATTATTATTAGGAAGAAAGAGGATATCCTTTTAATTCATGAACGTCTGATTACCTTTAATGATGATTCATCGGCATCAGTTGAAGTTCAGGATTCTACTGATTTTATTTCTGTCCGTGAAATAAAAACAGGATTATCAGATGGACTCAAGATTGAAGTTATTGAAGGTCTTGATGAAGGTGAACTTCTCGTTGAACGCCCCCCGAAAGAAATAACAGCTGATTAAGGGATGAATTACCAATGATTCCAATATTATCTGTCAAACAATTCTTCAATGATATGCGTCGCCAGAAACTGCGAACATTAATGACTACATTTGGCATTTTCTGGGGAACTGCTTCGATAGTTCTGCTTTTTGCTTTTGGAAACGGAATAAGTGACGCCCAAATGAAATCTCAAAAAGGGTTAGGAGAAAACATATCAATTATATGGCCTGGGATTACATCAAAAGAATTTAAAGGTCTTCCACGAGGTCGAAGAATAAGGCTTACCGAATTTGATGTTGAAATGATCAAGGCTCAATCACAAACAATTGGGAGAATTTCTCCGGAATTTTCACGATGGAATATCAGTTATAAATATAAAAACAATACCCTAAACCAGAATGTTGTTGGTATTTGGCCTGAGTTTGGTGAAATGCGCAACCTTATTCCTGATGTCGGTTCAAGATTTATCAATCTTAATGACATGAAAGAAAAGAGACGCGTAATTTTTATTGGTAATTTATTGAAAAAAGATTTATTCGGGTCTGATGAAGCAGTCGGGCAAACTGTTATGCTCAACAATGTTCCCTTTACTGTTATAGGTATTTTAAAAGAAAAAGACCAAGATAGTTCATATAACGGCAGAGATAATCGAAAAGGATTTATTCCATCAACCACTTTCAAATCTATGTTTTCCCAGCGCTGGCTTAACGATGTAGTTATGCAACCCAAAAAAGATGTTTCAATGCAA
>QNAD01000205.1 GCA_003641345.1 Candidatus Zixiibacteriota bacterium
ACTTAACTTTATAGTTCTCTGCAATATGTAATAAAATTGTTCGTTTTTATTTATATAATTGTTATTCAAGGATATACGTAATTAGTTACGGGGATAATTAATTTAAAAAGCTGGGACACAGGGATTCGAACCCCGATCCTACGGTCCAGAGCCGCATGTCCTACCATTGGACGATGTCCCAGTTTTAATCTTCTTTATCGACCGAAAAAACGAATATTCAACCAATCGACTCGTGGAATATAATAATATCAAACAACTTGTCAAGAACTCAAAATCGATTAGTCTATTTCTTATATTTCAAAAAATCACAACAAGTTATATTTCATAAAAGAAATTTATATTACCTATTTGAAATCAAATGAATGATAAATGCTTCCCCTTTTATCTCAAAAACAGAGCGTCTATTTTTTATTCTGTTTCTCAAAGCTCTACTACTTGTAGATGATAAAGATAGATTTTTAACATTATAATCCATCCCTATGCATGACATTTTCACTTTATTTGAATTTGGGATTACCGAAACGATATCGCTTTTCATACCTGAAATTGTGAGCCTGCTGTTTTTCACCGGATAAATTTCATAATTATAATTTATCAATTTAATTTTAATACCAGGCTTGAATCCTTTGCCCAATAACACAACATTACCCAATAGATGGTCTATCTCTCCATAATCAGGCATCACAACTTCTATAATATCAGCTTTATTTTTAAAACAGTAATCTAACGCCAATTCAAAATCTGTTTCATCTTTTTTTTTAGGAAATTTATATATCTCAATTGTAGGAGAAATCTTTTTTGGTAATTTAACTGAATCAAAATCACCAATTAGAACATCAGGATTGATTTTTATTTTTTCAAAAAACTTATAGCCACCATCAACAGCAATTTTTATTTTCCCAGCTAACAGATTATTATAAAATATAATATGATTTTTTGAATATTTACCATTTAGGAAAAGAATATACTTTTTCATAACAGATTTTTTTTCATCGCATACGATGCCGCTCCTAAAAGAGCGGTTTTATCATCCAGAATCAAACTAACCGGTATGTTTTTGAGAAGTGTTTCCATCTTTCCATTTTTAACAAAACGCTTCATGAATCTTTTCTTATCGATAGCCATCATTATCTGTTTTGCAATCAATCCACCAATATATATACCACCAAGAGTCATTCCTTTTAGAGCAAGATTTGATGTTTCCGAGGCAAAACAATCAGAAAAAATATCTATTGTTTCAATAGCCAAGTCATCGTCCCCAGCTAAAGCATATTCAATTATTTTTTGAGGTTTTTCATTTACTTCCGAATACCATTTGGGCTGTTTTATTTTTTTAGAATAAAGGAGAAATTCAAAAATATTTTCTATCCCCTGAAAACTTAAAATATCCTCAACCTCCACCTGTCCATTTTCAGCATACAAATATTCCCAAATATCACTTTCAATTTGATTGCCCGGAGCAAAATCAACATGCCCACCTTCAGAAGCATATGGGTAATAATTGTTTTCATCACGATAAATTAACGACTGCCCTAAACCATCACCAGATGCAATCAAACCGATATGTCCGTCTTTTGAGTCCACACCTTCGTTAAGTGAAATAATCTTATTCGGTTTTAACTCAAACAGACCATGTGCAGTCGCAACCAGATCATTAAATAGTTTAACCTGTCCAATAGAAAATTCATCTTCCAATTCAGCGGCTTTTATTTGCCATGGTAAATTAGTAGTTTGCACTTCATTATTTATAACCGGTCCAGCAATTCCAAAACAGGCAAATTTTATTGGCTTGTTAATTTTCTTAAGATATAATTTTAAAATTTGGGTAAAACCTGAGAATTCATTTGTTACATAGTTCATCGGAGTTATTAGCCTCAGTTCACCATTTGTGTTCTGAACAACTACCAGATAAACAGTAGTTGCTGTAATCTGTCCGGCAATAATCATAGGTTAACTCATTTATTTCATAAAAGATTTTTTACTGTCTCTACAATAGCATTTGCATCTAAACCTAACAGTCTATATAAATCATCGGCATTACCCGAAGGTGCATAATCTCTTATACCCATCTTAACCAATTTGGTTTTTAGTCCTTTATCAAAAAGCTTGGAACCAATCCAATTACCCAAGCCGGTCTTGATATTATGATCTTCGACTGTAATAAGATACTTCTCCGATGCCAAATATTCTAAATCATCATCACTAATATCCGTCCAATCCGAAATTGAAACCAATTTTATTTGAATACCAGCATTAGATAAAATCTTCCAAGCCTCAAAAACATTTGCCATCATATTCCCTGCCGCAGCAATGACAACATCTTTTCCATCACGAATTTTATCTATCTGACCATACTTGTATTGATAGTCATCGCCAAAAAACGGTTTATTGTTTTCATCCGGTATAGTCAATATTTTTGAACGCCCCATCACTACTGCAAAATTACCCGAGTTCGATAAAACATAACGCACAATTCTATCAGTCTGGTTAGGGTCTGCGGGAGTTATAATTTTCCAGCCGAAAGTTGAATTAAGCAGACCAAAATAATCAATACATTGGTGGGTTTTACCATCTTCGCCGACATTGATTCCGCAATGCGTATTGAAAATTTTCATATTGGCATGGTTGATATCATTTAATCTGGCTTGGTTGTATGTTTCCGTAATTCCAAAAACACCAAAATCCGCCCAGATTGAAATTGCTTTTTCAGCTGACAAAGCCCCAGCGGCTGTGGCTGTGCTGTGTTCAGATATTCCGAATTGGAAAAAATTGTCAGGATATTTTTTTTCTATCCCACTTGTTTTAACCGATGCCGCCAGATCACAATCAAAAACCGAGACAACAAAACTATCGTTATTGATATTGGCATCGGCAAAAGAAACCAGTGCATTTCCAAAAGCAGAACGGCAATCAGTTTTTTCATCAACTTGATAAGTTATTGGTTGTCCCAAATCAACTTCAGGGTAAGATACTTTTTCAATATTATAATCAGGAGCAACGAATTTTTTCCGTTTGTCTTTATAACTTTCATAATTATTTTCGATATTCAATTCTTTTAAGGCGACTTCGAGTTGATCTTCTTTTAAGGGTGCACCATGATAGGCTTCTTTGTTCTCCATAAATGAAACGCCTTTACCCATCACAGTCGAAGCCAATATCATAACAGGTTTATCGATTTTATGAATTGCCTGATAAAGAGCGTCATAAATCTGATTTAGATTATGTCCGTCAATTCCCAAAACTTCCCAACCATCAGCTTTCCATTCAGCAGAAATATTCTGAGGCATAACATTTAAAATATCTCCCGATATCTGAAGCTGATTATAATCAATAATAGTTGTTAGATTTTTTAAATTGTATTTAACTGCTATTCTTCGGGACTCGCTTATTTGCCCTTTTTGCTGTTCCCCGTCCCCCATCAAAACAAAAGTATGAAAATTCTTTTTTGATTGTTTTGCATAAATTGCTTTGCCGATTCCAACTGCTAATCCTTGACCAAGGTTCCCTGTATCCCATTCAATACCCGGCACCGATTGTTCCACGTGACCCTCAAAGGGAGAGCCTGCTTTCCTAAAACCGGTAATACAATCATCAATATTGAAAAAACCGGAACGTGCCAAAGCAGAATAAGCTCCGGGTGAAGTGTGACCATGGGAAATAATTATCCGGTCGCGATCATCCCTTTTCGGTTGCTTAGGGTCGATATTTGCAAGATTGTAAAGAGTTGCATAGATATCAATAGATGACATCGATCCTCCCGGATGACCGGAAGCCGCCAGAGTTGTCATTTTCAAAATATCACCGCGACAATTATTAGCTAATAGTTGCAGTTTTTTATGCCATTCAGGACTCAACGATGATGTCTCAAATCCACGCCAACTATCAAACATACATAAAATCCTTTTTGTTATAATGCCTTAACTTTTTCAACCAATTCAATTCGATTTTCACTTTTGTAAAAAGCAGTTCCCATAACAACAATATCCGCACCGGCACGCACAACTTCATTAACATTAGTATCATCAATGCCGCCATCAACAGATATTTCTGTTTTTAATCCGTTATCATCGATATGTTTTCTTGCCGTTCTAACTTTTGGAAGCACCGATGTAATGAGTTTTTGACCACCAAAACCAGGATAAACTGACATAACAAGCAGTAAATCAAAATATTTCAAATATGGAATAACAGCATCAATTGAAGTATCCGGATTTAATGAAATCCCTACTTTTAAACCAAGTGCTTTAATTTGTTCAGCAAATTTAATTGGGTCTTTGTGAATCTCGATATGATATGTGATGCAATCGGCACCTGCTTTTTTAAAAGCATCAAAATATTTCTCCGGTTCGCTAAGCATCAAATGAACATCAAGAAATGTA
>QNAD01000206.1 GCA_003641345.1 Candidatus Zixiibacteriota bacterium
AAAATCTGCGATTCTTCCGGCATTAACGGTTGCCTATAAACAGCTCGGCTATGTTGATGACGAGGTGTATATTGAGCTTAGTAAAGTAATAGATGTCTCTGCATTAGAGATTGCCGAGGCGGCAACTTTTTATACGATGTTTCCTAAAAAACCAACCGGAAAATATTTGTTGCAGGTTTGCCACAATATTTCCTGTGCTCTTTTGGGAGCTGATTCATTAATTAAGTATCTTGAAGATAAATTGAATATTTCTAAGGGGGAAACAACTGAAGACGGGTTGTTTACTTTAATTTCTGTTGAATGTCTTGGGTCTTGTGCAACAGCACCAATGATGCAAATAAATCAGGATTATTATGAAAAGCTGACCCGTGAAAAAGTAGATAAGATTTTAGATGAGCTGAGGTCAAAAGCCTGATGTTTTATTCTCCAGTAAGAACAAATGCTGATGAAGCAGTTAAGAATGAAAATTTTCACCTGTTTAAGTATGTTGATGATCCAAAGCAGTGTGAAATAGATACTTTCGTTTCGCATGGTGGTTATAAAGTATGGGAAAATGTTCTTAGAAATATGAAGCCGCAACAGGTGATTGATGAAGTTCTTAACTCTGGGCTACGAGGAAGAGGCGGAGCAGGATTCCCTACTGGCATGAAATGGAATTTTGTTCCTAAAAATAATGATAAACCTCATTATCTTTGTTGCAATGGCGACGAATCTGAACCGGGGACATGCAAAGATAGGGTACTGATGGAACGCGATCCGCATGGAATAATTGAAGGAATGGCTATTGCTTCGTTTGCTATCAATTGTCATTTGATGTTTATCTATGTCAGAGGAGAATTTACCCATTGTCATAAAAAACTTGAAGAGGCAATGAAGGAAGCATACGCCAAGGGATATCTGGGGAAAAATATTTTTGGCACTGGCTATGATTTGGATATGATTGTTCATACCGGTGGCGGAGCATATATTTGTGGTGAAGAAACATCATTGCTAAATTCCATTGAAGGTCATCGTGGTCAGTCAAGAATACGTCCACCGTTTCCTGCAGTTGAAGGTTTGTATGCATCACCGACAATTGTAAATAATGTTGAATCTTTAACAGCTGTACCTCATATTATAAACCGAGGTGCAGACTGGTATAAATCTTTAGGAACAGAAAAATCAACCGGTACCAAATTGTTTTCTCTCTCAGGTCATGTAAAACAGCCTGGCAATTATGAAGTGGAACTTGGATTTCCGTTGAAAAAACTGATTTATGATAAACAATATGGCGGTGGTATTTTAGGTGATAAAAAACTTAAAGGAGTTATTCCTGGTGGTGCCTCAACACCGTTTTTAACTGCGGAAACTTTTGATATTAATTTGGACTATGAATCTTTGGTGGAAGCTAATTCGATGCTTGGTTCCGGAGCAGTTATAGTTTTTCACGAAGATACTTGTATCGTTTGGATTATACAAAGACTGATACATTTCTTCCGTCATGAATCATGCGGAAAATGTACACCCTGTCGTGAAGGCACCGGATGGCTTGAGAAAATTGTCAATAATATTGAAGCCGGCAATGGAAAACCGGGGGATATAGAGACCCTTGATGAGCTGTGTGGAAATATATTAGGAAGAACCGTTTGTCCGTTAGGTGATGCCGCTGTGATGCCAATTCAATCAGCAATCAGGGTATATCGGGATGAATGGGACTATCATATTAAACATGGAAAATGTATGGTTAAAACGGAATTTCCGTTTAATTGATTGAGAATATGAATCAGGAAGTAAAAGAAAAAGCTGTTGCTACTGTAACTCTGACAATAAACGGTCAGGAATACACAGTTTCCAAAGGCACAACTGTACTTGAAGCGGCTTTGCAAAATGGAATCAATATTCCTACTTTCTGCTGGCATCCTAAATTAAAATCAGTTGGTGCTTGTCGGATGTGTTATGTCGAAATTGAGAAGATGCGCAACCTGATGGTTTCATGTGCTACTGAGGCGGCGGACGGAATGGTAGTTTATACTGAGTCTGAAAAAGTTCTTCAAGCCAGAAAAGCAGTTCTTGCATTTATTTTAGCAAACCATCCTCTTGATTGTCCTACTTGTGATAAGGGCGGTGAATGTGAACTCCAAAACCTTACTTTTGCTCATGGAGTTGATGATTCCCGTTTTGAATTTCAGAAAAATCGCTTTGTAGATGAAGATACTAATACGACTTTTGATGATAAAAAGATTGGTCCGGAAATAATCCTCAACCGCAACCGATGTGTGTTGTGTTATAAGTGCGTTCGTGCAAACAAAGAAGCTTTTGGCGAACTCGATCTCGGTGCTTATGAAAGAGGAAATATAACTGAGATTCATCCTGCTCCAGGCCAACAGGTCGATAATCCGTTCTCTGGTAATTTAGTTGAGATTTGTCCTGTAGGAGCACTAACGAGTTCTGACTGGAGATATAAAATCAGAGTTTGGTTAACGCAAACTGTTGAAGGTATTGATAATTTTACCAGTTCCGGCTCGAATATTCTATTTTCTAAAGAAGAACATAAAAATAAAATTTATCGGGTTACGTCTCGTTGTAATGATGATATTGATGATGGTTGGATTCCAGATGCGGTTCGTTATGGTTATCAAATCGTTAATTCTTCCGAAAGAATAAAAAATCCCCTGATAAAAAAAGACGGAAAACAGGTCGAGGTAACTTGGGATGAAGCCCTTGTCTATATTCATAAACGGCTTTCGGAAATTAAAGATAAAATGGGGTCGGTCTGTATTGGAGGATTTGTCTCATCATCTTTGGATAATAAATCATTACATTCATTTAATAAATTTTACCGCAAAGTGCTAAAATCCAATAATGTTGATTTTAGGACTGATTATCGGATGTTGCCTAAAGATGAAAATTCCGTTTTTTCCGCATTTTCTTCACAGAGCATAAAAATTACTGACATTGATGATTCTGACGCTATTTTTGTGTTTGGTAGCGACCTTTTAAGAGAGCATCCGAATGAATATCTAAGAGTTAGAAAAGCGTATCAGTTTAATTCCGCGAAAATTTATTCATTGAATCCATATGCGGTGAAAGCTGCTGACGTTGCGTTACTTGAAGATATTTACAAAGTCGGGTTTGATGAGCATGTTCTCAATGGTATTGCTCTTGCTGGTATTGAAGAAGGGATTGTAGTATCTGATAAAGCTACAGGATTCAAAGATAAAATTTCACCAAATACTTTAAATGAAATTTCAAAATTAACCGGAATATCAGAAAATAATTTTAAGATTTTTGCCCATGCTATTGCCGACAGTAAGAAAATTACATTCCTGATTGGTGAAATTGTTGTACGTTCTCGCGAGCGGGAATCAATTGCAAAAGCATTAGCGAATTTGAATTTATTATTTGGAATTAATTCCAAAGGGCAAATAGCAATTTTACCTCGGAATGCAAATACTGTTGGTGCTAAAAAGTTGGGATTGTTGCCGAATCCGGAACAGAATGTGAAAAATCAGCTTTCTCAATTATGGGATGGACTTCCTGATTGTGAAGCGTGGAACACAGATTCTATGTTGGCTCAAATGAAAAAAGAAGAAATCAGCGGAATGATTATCATGGGACTCAACCCAATGATGTTATACCCCGACAGAGAGTTTGTCAAAGAAGGATTAGGGAAACTCGATTTTCTGGTTGTTAGTGATTTATTTGAAACCGAAACAACTGAATTGGCTGATGTTGTTTTACCAATGTCAAGTTGGGCTGAGTATGATGGTGAGTATATAAATCTTGAAGGAAAAATCCAAAGCTCATATAAGGCTGTTAATTATATTGAAAATTCAAAACCTGCTTTTGATATTATTAAATTATTGTCTGAAAAATTTGGGAATCCTCTTTTTGAAAATGATGCTTTGGTAAATGAAGAAATCGAGAAGCTTTTGGAGCAAAATAGTAATATTTCATTACCTACGGAATTACAGGATGTAAATACTGGTGAAGATAATATTGATGAAGGATATGAAATTCCGTTATTTGTGTGTAATGACCCACATCATTTTGGGCATTGGAGCGAAAAATCACCTTCTTTGGTGAAATTTTGTGGTGAAGCCTATGCTGAGATGTCACCTGATTTGGCTGAAAAATTTAACCTTAAAGAAAATGATTCTGTAAGAGTAGAATCTCCGGTTGGTAAAATAATTGTGCCGGTGAAAATTTCAGAACATATTGAAAACGATGTTGTTTTGATCCCGAGAAATTTTGCGGCAGTATCGGTGACCTCATTGATGATGCGAAAGAAACGAATTGATAGAATTAAACTAAGTCGAGTAGATGATTAAATTATGTTAGAAATTATTTTAATATCATCAATTAAAGTTGTGGTAGTGGTTGTTGCAGTTCTGACTGG
>QNAD01000207.1 GCA_003641345.1 Candidatus Zixiibacteriota bacterium
TACCGGAATTGTTCATATCGCTCCAGGATTTGGTGCCGATGATTACGAAATTGGTAAAAAATATAATCTGCCGGTTCTTCAGGCAATAGGCACCAACGGTATTTTTAAAGATTTTGCCAAACCGTACAACGGTATGTACATCAAAGATGCCGACAAAGAAATTATTAAAGATTTAAAAATATCTGGACAGCTGTTCAAAAAAGAGATGTATGAACATAGCTACCCGCATTGCTGGCGTTGTGACAAACCACTTATTTATATCGCTCAGCAGTCCTGGTATATTCGAACAACTCAGTTTAAAGATCAGTTAATAAAAAATATGAATGACATTAACTGGGTGCCGGATGAAATTCGGTCAGGGCGGATGCTTAATTGGCTGGAAAATAATGTTGATTGGGCACTCTCCCGTGAAAGATTCTGGGGAACGCCACTTCCTATCTGGATTTGTGATAACGACAACTGTGACAAGAAAAAAGTTATCGGCTCAATCGAAGAGTTACGTAAACATGCAACTAACCTCCCCGATGAAGTTGATTTACACAAACCGATGATGGACGAAGTAAAGCTCAAATGCGAATGTGGCAGTACAATGTCCAGAGTTAGCGAAGTAATTGATGTTTGGTTTGATTCCGGTGCTATGCCTTACGCCCAGTGGCATTACCCATTTGAAAACAAAGAAGAATTCGAAGCAAAATATCCGGCTGATTTTATTTCCGAAGCAGTTGACCAAACTCGTGGTTGGTTTTACTCTTTACTGGCTATTTCAACTATGCTTTTTGATAAACCACCATTCAAAAATGTGGTTGTGCTTGAATTTATTCTCGATAAAAAGGGCAAAAAGATGTCCAAACATAAAGGAAACGTAGTTGATCCTTTTGTAACGGTAGATACTTACGGTGCTGATCCAACTCGTTGGTATATGGTGTCAACCTCAAATCCATGGCTACCGACCCGTTTTGATATTGAAGGCCTTAAAGAAGTAACCAGAAAATATTTTGATACCCTAAGAAATACATATTCATTCTTTGCTATTTATGCCAATATAGACGACATTCTCGGTCGGGCTGATAAAGACTCTAAAACAGTTGAAGCATTCTTAGAGGGAAAATCTGGCGACGAAGAACGATTTGACCGTTGGATAATGTCTAAATATAACAGCCTTGTCAAAGAAGTTACCAAATCTCTTGATAAATATGACATAACCAGACCGGTTCGCTCTATACAGAATTTTGTAATTGATGAATTATCAAACTGGTATGTTAGAAATAATCGCCGTAGGTTCTGGGCTAAAGATGATGACCCATCTAAGATGCGTGCTTATCTAACATTATATAAAATACTTATCGGAGTTGTAAAATTAGCGGCACCTGTATCACCATTTATTTCAGAAATGATTTGGAAAGAACTTTGCGGCTCTAATCGTGATAAATACGGCTTGCCTCTTTCCGTTCATATGGAAAGTTTCCCAACTGCCGACGAAACTGCTATTGATACTGAGCTTGAAGTTGCTATGGGTATGGTAGAAAAAATTGTTTCATTAGGGCGTGCCGCTAGGTCTCGCAAAAATCTCAAAGTCAGACAACCATTATCAAAGATTTTGGTTGGGTTAAACAATCAAGACGATTTTGAAAAATTATATGAATATCTGCCTATTATCAAAGATGAACTGAACATAAAAGAGATTGAGTACGCCTCTGATTTAGATCAATATATCAGTTATGGTGCAAAACTTAATTTCAAAACCGCCGGACCCAAATTGGGCAATAAAGTTAAGCAAGCCTCTGTAATAATTGCTGAACTTGATTCTGAATCTGTTAAAAAGTTCACTGACGATAAAAGTATTGAAATCAATATTGATGGTGAAAAAGTAGCTTTATCTGATGATGAAATTCAAGTAATGAAAATTGAAAATGATGGTTTTGCCGTTGAAAATGATGGTTTTTTAACTGTTGCTTTGATAACCGAATTAGATACAGAATTATTAGATGAGGGTTTTGCAAGAGAACTGGTTAATAAAATACAAAATATGAGAAAAAGTGTGGGCTTTGAAGTTACCGATTATATCAAAATAAATATTTATTCTGATAAAAAATTACTTGCTGCCGCCAAAAAACATGAGCAATTTATATGTAAAGAAACTCTTGCTAAAAAAATTGCGTATGATAAAATTGACACCTCTGAATTGGCACAAGAATGGAACATCAACGGCGAAAAGGCTACTATCGTCGTAGAAAAAAACTGATCGGAGTATACCGATGAAAAAATCAGAGATGAAGAAGTATAAAAAACTTCTTCTGGAAAAAAAGAAAGCTCTCACTGGCGACATGGATGATATTATGAAGGCTCATATTAATACTACTATCAAAGATGCTACCGGTGACTTATCGTCATACTCTTATCATATGGCTGACCAAGGAACCGATGCCATGGAAAGAGAAATGGCTTTTATGTTTGCTTCCAAATCCGGCAGATTTATGTATCATATTGATGAAGCTTTAAGAAGAATTGAAGATGGCAGTTATGGCAATTGTTTTATATGCAAAAAACCAATAAGCAAAAATCGTCTCGAAGCGGTTCCCCATGCCAGACTCTGTATTGAATGCAAATCTGCCGAAGAGGATATTAAAGCTGGCAAATAGTGATTTTAAAAAAATAGCTGTTCCTCTTGTAATTGTGTTGGTAGTTATATTAATAGACCAACTCACAAAATTTTGGGCACTTGAAACTTTAGATAATAATAACTCTATTGAAGTAATCGGTCGTTTTTTTATGTTTACCTTAGTTTATAACGAGGGCGGTGCCCTTGGTACTAACTTTGGACCTTCTACTTATTATCTAATAATATCAATCTTTATTCTCTTTTTTGTCTTTTACTATATATTTATTAATAGACATTTAAGCCAAATTGCTTATCCTCTATCGTTTATTGCAGGTGGTGCAATAGGAAATATTATTGATAGAATAAGAATTGGAAAGGTAATCGATTTCATTGATGTTGATTTTTTTGATATTAACTTATTTGATTACACCTTGGAACGCTGGTGGACTTTTAATATAGCTGATTCCGCTATTAGCTGTTCTATTGTTTTTCTACTAATATATATGGTTTTTGTTTATCCTAAAAACGAGAGCAAAACTATCCCCAAATAATCAGCTAATTTAATCTCCTAAAATTAACCATAAAAAAACAACCATTAATCTTTTAATTAATATTTTATCTGCATATATTAGGAACCAAATCCAATTGAGGATGTTTGATAAATAAAATCCCGTAATGGGATAATGAAAACGAAACTTAAATATATTAGAGGATATTATGCTAACTAAAGAAGCTATAATGAATGTCTTAAGTGAGATTGATGACCCTGAACTTCGCAAACCGTTAACCGAACTTGATATGGTCAAATTTATTGATATCAAAGAGGGCGATGTAACGGTAGGAATAACTCTAACCATATCTGGTTGTCCCCTTAAAGAAAAAATATCAAATGATGTAATTGAAGGCGTAAAAAAACTTCCTGACGTAAAAAATGTTAAGGTTGAATTTGATACCATGACCGATAAACAACGTGAAAATCTCCGTAAAAAACTTGGTCACGCACCTTCAGACCCAAACCAAAATGTAACTGTCAATAAATTTGCTAAACGTTTTATTGCGATAACTTCGGGTAAAGGCGGGGTAGGTAAATCAACAATTGCAACTAACTTAGCTTCGGCTTTTGCCAGAAAAGGATTTAAGGTTGGAATTCTTGACGCCGATGTTTACGGTTTTTCCGTTCCAAGAATGATTGGTGCCAAAGGACAACCAACGGCAATTGATGATAAAATTATTCCAGTTAGATTAGGTGATAACCTTCAGGTAATGTCTATGGGCTTTTTTGTAAACGAGGATGATCCGGTTATCTGGCGAGGACCATTGTTACACAAAGCAATAAATCAATTTCTTTCTGATGTTTTCTGGGATGATTTGGATTATCTCCTTTTAGATCTTCCTCCCGGGACAGGAGATGTCACCTTAACAATCGCTCAGGCGGTGCCATCGGCAGAGATGCTCGTAGTAACCACTCCTCAACAAACTGCAGTTCATATCGCTGGACGAGTCGCACGCCTTGCTGAAAAAACTAATTTAAAAACTATCGGTGTAATAGAAAATATGGCTTACTACGATGTCAATGGTGAGAAAGATTACATTTTCGGAAAAGACGGAGGAAAAGAACTTGCCAAAACTCTACAAACAAATTTCTTCGGCGAAATTCCTCTTGAAAAAAGTATTCGCGAAGGTGCCGATAACGGAAAACCGGTCGCATCGCAAGGTGACGATAAATATA
>QNAD01000208.1 GCA_003641345.1 Candidatus Zixiibacteriota bacterium
CGGCTTCGATTACTGTTATGGTTACAACTTCTATATCTGTAGCTGTTGAATCATCGGTAGCAGTAAATGTTATATCATACGTCCCGGATTGCAAATAATCAGGTGTCCAGTCAAATGTTCCTGTCCCATTGCCGTTGTCTGTAAAACTTGCACCGGTAGGAAGTACAGAAGTTGTAAAAGTCGGTGTTGATTCTATGTCAGATGCCGTAATATCAAAGTTTAGATTTATATTCTCTGTGGTTGATTGAACACCAATCGAAGTTAATATTGGTAACTGGTTACCGGCTTCGATTACTGTAATAGTCACAATCTCAGAATCAATATCAGCCGTTACAATATCATTTGCATAAAATGTTACATCGTATGATCCTGATTGCAAATAATCAGGTGTCCAATCAAATGTTCCCGTCCCATTACCGTTATCTATGAATGTTGCACCAGACGGAAGAGCTGAAGTTATCAAGGTTGGAACTGTAAGATCACCATCGGATGCTGATACACCAAAAGTTAACTGAATATTTTCTGTAGTATTTTGTGCTCCAATGGAGTTGAGAGATGGAGGAAAAGATTGTGCTATCGCATCAACTCCGATAAGAGTAAAAATTAATATGGATAAAACTATAAAAGTTTTTTTCATCGTCCTAATTTTCTCCCGTTATTATTTTAGAAGAAGCATCTTCTTGGTTTGCAATTCCGAACCAACCTTTAACCGGTAAAGATATATTCCGGTAGCAGTTTTTCGCCCGCTATTGTCGGTAGCATCCCACTCAATTGAGTAATGCCCGGGAAGAAGATTATCATCGACAAGCGATATGACATGTCGTCCCAATATATTATAAATATCTAAATTAACTTTTTTTATTGCTCCTTCATCACCTACACCAAGAGAGAATTCAATTGTTGTTATAGGATTAAACGGATTCGGATAATTCTGTTTTAGAGCAAAAGTTTGCGGTAACGGCTTGCCAAAACCTTCAACAGAAACAGCAAAAGCATCACTGGTTGAAAGTAAAGCCTGAGTTATTTTTACCTGTTGTTTGTTGCCTGATTCTACATTTGAAAGCGCTTCAATTGGAATATTTACAAGATCAGCATTACCGGCTGTAATCAAAGCATTATCATTGAAAGGATTAGTAAGATGCATCAATATAATCATCTTACCATACCCATTATCTTTAGTAATCAATTGTAAATTATCTGCATCGTCGGCAATTATCGGCGTGCCCATCTTTACTGTAGTTGGGTCATATTGAATCTCAAGCTGCACTCCTCCGATATCAACCGGAAGTTCCGATGTTACTAACATATCACTGTTTTCCCCAATCGCCATATCTTCATAATCAAGATTAACTTTGGCTACTCCAGTAGCAAAACTTTGACCGGCAGTTGATGGTTCAACCGGAATACCATATAGAAGATTAATTACTCCAACCAAATCGAAAACATCTACAGTATCATTTAAGATTACATCGGCAACCTCAAATTGTCTTGTTGGCAAACCAAAATCTCCAATTATATAAGCCACAACATTAACCAGATCAGCAACGTCAATACGTTGGTCAAGGTTTACATCGCCGGGAAGGTCAACCTGAATGACACCATCTTCTAATAATAGCTCTAACGACTGAACCGAAGGATCAGGATTGACAGACTCCCATCCATCCTGAATAAAAATTGGGTAATCTCCTGGGGCAGCAATTGAGTCAATTGACATAGCCGCATATAAAATTGCTGTCGAAGAATCTGTTTGAATTGATTCATTAGCAAGACCAAAAGTAACAATCTTTATTACTCCCGGTGACTGGCCAATATTATCATAAATCACATAATCCAAAGTTCGGTTGGTGGTAATAATAGAATCTACTTTAAAGTTCTGATAATCATATACAAATTCAAACTGCACACCGTAAACTGTTTGTGCCGTTACTAAATCAATCGGGAATAAAATTTCCTTTTTCCCTTTTAACCCACCCACAGGATTATTACCAACAGCGGACGTAGAAAATAACCTGTCCCCTTGAATTTGGGTCACAGTAATTCCAACCGAAGAGTTAGTTGTTGTTTTACCGTCAGAAGCAGAAAATGTTATATTATAAAATCCTATCTGACCGATATCCGGCGTCCAGCTAAATGTACCTGTTACAGAACTGGTTCCCACAACTTGATTAAATGTAGCATTGTTCGGAAGAGATTGAGCCGAAAGTGTAATATTATCGGTAGCATCCGCATCCGTTGCAGTAACTGAAAAACTTAACAACTGACCTTCTTCAACTGTAAAAGCCGAAGCAACATTAATAGCCGGTGAATTATTGTCCGGATCAGGATCTCCTCCTCCATCGGTTACTTCAATTGTTGCCGTTGCAGAAACTTCACCATTGACATTAAAAGCACTTAAAGTATAATCATAAATCCCAGTTGCTGTAGGAGGAGTAACAAAAACAAAACCGCTTAATTCAGTTGACGCATAAGTATAACCATTACCGCTAATAGTAATTGAATCAGCACCGGTAACATCCCAGTCTAAGGCACTATTGCTTCCGGAGCTAACTGTTGATGGAGTTGCTGCAAAGCTGTTAATTGTAGGTGGTGGTGTTAGGTTCTTAGTAAAAGCTCCACCGGTAACTATTGAATAAACATTTGTTTCAGCAATACCAGTATATACGCTATCCCTCCAAATCGTATCCGGGGGATCAACCGAGCCATCAATAAAATCTATAACTTGAGTAACCATCTCTCTTTCACGTTTAATTGAAAATTGTGTTCTGCGACAATCAGAACAGGATATTCCCGGGTCAAATTCTTGCTGGTCAGACGGATCACAGTCAGTAATCGACACACAGTCATTTATCTGATAAAAACTAAAAACAGAACTTTCGCCTTCAGGCATACCGGCATCAACAATAAAAGGAATCTTACAAACTACATCTGAACCGGCTGGAATAGATGGAGGCTCACCTTGACCAGGATTAAATGTAGTACCAAAAATAACTCTAATTACATTAGTATCTATGTAAATTGAATCATTTTTTAATCGTGATTCCTGAACATAAAAGATATTCGGATTTGAATCAGTTATCGTTTTTAATCTATTAACAGGCTCGGCAACAATATATAAATTAGTATCACCGGGAACATAAGCAGGTGTTAAGTAGGTGGGGTCATATTTAAACTGAAAGAGAAATGCAGTTACAGCCTCATTATATGTGGTCGAAGTATCATCCAAGTTTGTCATATTTATAGGCATCCAGAGAGTATCTTCTCCTGTGTTTTCAACACTGATAATCTTCACCCAATCAGTAGTATCGACAGCCCAATTAACTATTTCACTACAATCTTTAAAATCACTACAATATTGAGCATTTGATACCCCCACAAACATTAATAACAATACAAAACATATAGGGAGAATTTTAATAAATCTCATCTATTACCTCCAAAATAATCATATCTTTTCAAAATCTATTGAATTCAAATTTATCTCAAAAAATCTATTTACTGACTTATTTACATCTTTTTCCAAAATATCAGATTTCATAAAATCAACTCTAAATTTGAATAAACAATTGATTCGCTTAGCCAAATTCAGAACTGATGCTACATCTGTTTGCAAACTTCTTTTCACTAATATCCTCAAATCCTCTAAAAAACTCACTTTACACCAAACAAAATAACTCAAACCCTATCTGAGCAATATTCAGACCGGATTTCTGTTAAATTTTTTAGATATTTTACCTTTTCCCAGTAAAATATAAATGTTCACCACAATTTCAATTTCGCTAAAAGCGAATCCGTAATACATTACCTGACATACAGATAACCTTTAAACGACAAATAAATATAAAATTATCAACTCTCTAAAGTACAAACCTCTATTTTTTTAAAAAATAATTTTTCTATGGGCAAGAAAAAGACATTGTCAATCCATGACATGCTTATGCAAAACCGCATTTTTTTGCATAATCGGCTGATTGGTATATATATAGATCTTTTTAAAATATTTAGATACCCACTCTTATGGGTAAAATTATCGATCCGGTAGCCCACTGCTTGCAGTGGGATATTTTTCTTACAAAAAGAATGGATACCTGCTTTCGCAGGTATGACAGTGTCAGAAGGTATAATGTTTCTCCCACCGCAAGCGGTGGGGTACCTATTATTTAACAACTCTTTTACGGGGTAGCCCACTGCTTGCGGTGGGGTCTTTTTCTGACAAGAAGACTGGATACCTGCTTTCGCAGGTATGACAGTGTCAGAAGGTATAACGTTTCTCCCACCGCAAGCGGTGGGGTACCTATTATTTAACAACTCTTTTACGGGGTAG
>QNAD01000209.1 GCA_003641345.1 Candidatus Zixiibacteriota bacterium
AAACAATCATATTCTTGGTATTAATCATGGCAGTACCCCTAAGATTAAAAACACTATCTTCTCTCGCTTCAGCATTTTTGTTCAAGAAATCAGACAATTTTGTTCCGAGTTTAATGTCAAGAAACGAATTTAGTGTTAATGTTTGTGCATGTGCCATTTGGAAGATTCCAACTGTCAACAATAAAATAATATATTTTTTCATTTTGAAATTTTTTGTTTGCTTCTAATCCCAAAAAGCAGTTAAACATTATAAAATAAAAAAGCGTGGAACTGTAGCTTATCAATATCAGAGGTTCTGGTAACCCGTAGTTACAAATAAGTCAGCCCACGCCTTGGCGTGAGCGTTCACTTATTGTCCTTGTAACTACTTGAAATTTACCAGATTTCCGATAATCGAACAAAAGCTAACGCTTTAATTTCTTATTAAAAGAACACAGTTTTATGAAAATTTTCATATAAAACCAATTACAAAAGTAATAAAGAATTATTAAAAAACAAGTGTTCTTAAAATTTTTTGATTTCTGTTCCTTGAAAATCAAGGACTGTACCACCTCTACGAGGTTAAAAATGGAAGTAAAGAGTTTATTACAAAGCTTTCGCCTCTATGAGGCTCTTTGCTCCGTAGGAGTAATTTATTTCTTAGCGGAGGGCTTATCCGCTAATGAATTGCTACCCTAATCGTCCGAATTCTAAGACGCTGTAGGCGGCGTAAGAATCTGTTGAATGGTGGCAGATATCTTCTCTCCGGTCATGCTGAAAATTTTTCAGCATCTAAAAAAGTCGTTACATTCCTGACGCAGCGTAAATCAGGAATCTCATCCTGTTATGCAGAAAGGTTTTATGGATTCCTGCCTTCCCCAATCAAGTTGAGGTCGTAACAGGAATATTATGTGATTGGTTTAATATATTCAATCTGAAATCATTATTCGGTGTTCGTCATTCATTATTAAAAAAAGTCCGTTATTGCAAAGGTGAAGCATGAAAAGTCCCCATCATTATGAATAATTCATTTTCAATGAATTGTGTGATACCAAAGGCACAAGTAATCTATTCAATTTTATTTTCTACCATCCTTCAACAGATTCTTCCACTTTGTTACGAAATGACGCATTTTTCTGAGTTATGTCCTTCTTTATACTATTGAGGTTTTATTTTTGTAGCCAACTGTCCGCATGCGGCATCAATATCTTTTCCGCGGCTACGGCGAACCATCACAATCAGGTTTTTGGATTTCAAATGATTGATAAATTGGTCGAACCTATCTTTTTCGGGGCGATTAAAAGGCAATCCTTCCACAGGATTGTATTCAATGACATTAATTTTGCAGGGAAATGCTTTGGTAAATTCTGTTAATGCCCGGGCATCTTTTTCCGAATCGTTAATGCCTTTCATCAGGAGATATTCCAGCGTTACGCGATTACCCGTTTTGGTGTGAAAATATTTGATAGCTTCCTGTAGTCTTGTCAGCGGAAACGATTTATTGATAGGAATTAATGAATCACGGACTTTGTCCGAAGCAGTATGTAATGAAACGGCAAGATTAAATTTTACGGATTCGTTTGCCATACGGACAATTTTATCGGCAATGCCTACGGTAGAAACCGTGATGCGTTGCGGCGACATTGCCAAACCTTCGGGGGTAGTCAGAATTGTTGCGGCACGCATTGTATTTTGATAATTAAGTAGTGGCTCGCCCATTCCCATAAATACGATATTGCTTAGGTGATGATTGTAAGTTTCTTCGGCTAAAGCATTCAATTGTTTGACCTGAAAAACAATTTCGCCAACCGAAAGATTTCTTGAAAATCCCATCTTGCCCGTAGCACAAAAACGGCAGCCCACATTACATCCCACTTGCGATGAGATACAGGCAGTAACGCGTTTGTCTTCGGGAATTAATACGCCTTCAATTATTTGCTTGTCAGTTAATTCAAAAGCTACTTTTATCGTTCCATCTTTGGCTTTTTGTTTGTTTTTTATTGTAAGTATCGGTAAGTAAAATTGGTCGTTTAATTCTTCCCGTAACGGTTTCGGAAGATTTGTAAATTCTTCGAATGAGGTAATGTTTTTTGTCCATAGCCATTGGAAAATCTGACGGACACGATATGCAGGCTGGTTATCAAGCAAAGTCCCGAGTGTATTTTCTTCTAATATGGTAATATCCTGTTTGGACATTCAATTTTTTTTGCAAAGATACAGTTTGTTAAAAATATTTCCGGATAAATTGTAAATTGTTAATTTTGTTCCCGTAGGGTTTTCAGAATATTTCATATCCTTCATCAAATTTATTTATAGTATCCCGATATTATTGCATAAATTTTCTTTGCCTATAAAAAAATCTGAAAATCTTGATGCAAACTAATTAATATCCCGAAGGGATGCGGATACCATTGGCAGGCAGAAGTCTCCTTAAATCTTATCTGTTAGAAGCCTGAATATCAGAAAAAAATCTAAAAAATGATAAATATTTTTTGCTGATAACAAAGATTGGTTTACTTTTACCTTTCTAAAAAAATCTAAAAAATGAAAAAGTTTATCATCCTTTCGTTTGTTACCGTCATATTGATTTTCCGTTCTTTATTGTCTTTTGCCGATGAGGGTATGTGGATAATTTCCCTCATTAATAAGAACTATGAGGATATGAAAAAGCAGGGGTTAAAGCTCTCTGCTGACGATATTTACAATATTAACCATGCCAGCTTAAAAGATGCTGTAGTACAATTTGGTCGTGGATGTACGGGTGAAATTGTTTCAGGTCAGGGATTATTGCTGACAAATTATCATTGTGGTTTCGGGCAGATACAAGCTCACAGCACACCGGAAAACGATTTTATTGCTGATGGGTATTTTGCTAAAAACAAAGGTGAAGAGCTGCCTAATGAAGGACTTACCGTAAAGTTTTTAGTTCGTATTGATGATGTGACGACTGCAATTTTTTCGTCCATTAGTGATACTATGACTTATGCCGAGAGGCAGAAAGCAATAAGAATTAAGGCGAAAGCGTTAATTGCCAAAGCTACGGAAGGTAATAATTATTCGGCATTTGTAAAAAGTTTTTTTACCGATAATCAATATTTTTTACTGGTATATAAGATTTATCGTGATGTGCGATTGGTAGGAGCTCCACCGCAGACTATCGGACAATTTGGGGGAGATACAGACAACTGGATGTGGCCCCGTCATACGGCAGATTTTTCAGTGTTTCGTGTGTATGCAGATATTGATGGTGAACCTGCCGATTATTCGCCCAAAAATGTGCCGCTGAAACCTAAACATTTTTTGCCGGTGTCAATAAAAGGGATGCACAAAGGTGATTTCTCCATGATAATCGGTTATCCGGGAAGAACCGACCGTTACGAACCGTCTTACGGTGTGAAACAAGCCCTTGATGTAATAAATCCTGCTATTGTGAAAATCCGTACCTTGAAATTAGCAATTCTCAAACAACACATGGATGCCAGCCGCAAAGCCGCTCAAAAAGCTACCAACTACAGTAATTTGCCCAAAGTTCATATTCAGTATGCTGCTAAATATGCACACACCAGTAATTACTGGAAATATTTTATTGGACAGAGCAAAGGGATTCGTCGCCTGAATGTGGTCGGGAAAAAACAAGCATTTGAGAAAGATTTCAATAACTGGGTAAATCAAAATACGGAAAGGAAAGCTAAATACGGTACTGTGCTATCGGATTTGGAAAAGGTATATGCCGATCTTCAAAATTATTATTTATTACGATGGTATATTAACGAGTCCGGCTATCGGGGACCTGACGGCATTGCATTTGCTGCCAAAATGAGGAGACTGGAGAATTGGTACGAAAAACAGGATAAGGTACAAGACCTTAAAGGACGGGAACCAATTATTGCCGGATTAAAAGAAACCGGGAAAGCTTATTTTAAAGACTTTGACCTGCCGACGGAAATAGATTTATTCGGGCAATTGCTTAAACAGATGAATGATGATATTTTACCCCAATTTCATCCTACAATATTCGATTATATTAATAGAAAGTACAAAGGAAATTTCATGGAATATGCCCAAGATGCATATAAAATATCTATCTTCAGAAGCGAAGAAGCATTTAATAAATATCTGGAAAAACCATCTCTTGAGAAATTACAAAAAGATCCGGTTTATAAAACCATGGAGTCGTTGCGTGGATGTTTAAATAAATTCGGATTTGTAAATAAAGCCAATCTGGAAAAGATGAGACAACTCCGTTCCTTGTATATGGCGGGCATATTGGAGATGGAAAAAGGTAAAAATCTATATCCTGATGCTAACCTG
>QNAD01000210.1 GCA_003641345.1 Candidatus Zixiibacteriota bacterium
AGCGGGATATGTCGATGGGGAACTTTCCGAAGTAGAAAGGCATACTTTCGAAGAGGAATTGAATCGCAATCCCAGATTACAAGCGGAGCTTAAGGAGTTCACGAAACTAAAGGAGGTAACTGGGTTGGTGAAATACGCTGATTTACCAGAAGAAGTTTGGGAATCTTACTGGCAATCACTATACCGAAAGACAGAACGCGGGGTCGGTTGGGTTTTTTATTCTATCGGGGCTATTGTTTTGGTATGCTATGGCTTGTATGAATTATTCTCAAATCTTTTTGTCAATCCGGAAGTACCTATATTAGTAAAGTTAGGTATTTCTGCATTGGTTGTTGGGAGTGCAATTCTTCTTGTCTCTTTGACTAGAGAACGGATTTTTGCCTATCGTCGTGATCGTTATAAGGAGGTAAATCGATGATTATTACTAGTTGTGAAAATATTATTGGCAAAAAAATTGTCAAAACTATCGGACTGGTCAAGGGGAACACGATTCGTGCCCGTCATTTAGGACGCGATATTGCCGCTGGATTAAGAGGCATAATAGGTGGTGAAATTGTCGAATATACTAAATTGATTGCAGAATCACGAGAGCAATCAATTGACCGCATGGTGGTTGATGCCAAAGGAAAAGGTGCCAATGCAATTATCATGGTTCGTTTTTCTACGTCGGAAATTATGAAAGGTGCCGCAGAATTATTATCATACGGAACGGCAATTATTGTCGAAGATGAATAATCATTCTTTGGATTGTGCGTAATCAGATATTTCTAAGCTATTGAATTTTTTCAACAAGGTTACGGTAGTATAAGCCTAAAGGTTGTAAGTTTTGGCATAAAATTTTTGTGTTGTATCTTCCTGATTTTTTCAACATGTCCTTAAGGGGCTTGTTGATAAACCCTCATTTCAGTTGTGTTGGGTCATAATTCACCGAAGGTGGATTGTGACCAGACACTTAAGCAGTTGTAATTAAAGAGCAGTAGGTCACAAAAATCTGTTTACATAGATTTTCAGGACCCACCGCAACATCTGTGAGACTTTATCAACAAGTTCTCCTACGAGAACGTTATTACCGACAGTTTCCTTACTGCCGGCATATTTTTAAAAATCGGATGATTTATCGCGTGATCCCATGCCATCCGTATAAAGTTTTAGATAACGGTTCTCAATTTTCGTGCTTTCCATTTGAGCACGATTTACATCACCAATTGATAACAAACCAATCATCTTATCATCTTCGACAATCGGTACGTGACGAATCCAATTATTATCCATGATGTTTGCAATAGTATTGATTTCATCTTCGGGTATGCCAACAACAACTTCTGTTGTCATAATATCTTCAACTTTAAGATGTTTATAATCACCTTTTGTTTCGTGGATTTTGTGAAAAATATCTTTGTCACTTAAAATGCCCACGATTTGATTGCTATCGTTGAGGACTGGAAGACATCCAATTTTGTTAGTAATAAGCAAATCCATTGCTTCTTCAATAGTCATCTTGGATGATGCTGTAATGATTTTTTTGTTTAGTTGTTCTAAGGTATTTTTTACAAGCATATCTAATTACTCCTTCTTATAAATATATTAATCTTATGTTTTTATAACTCGAAAATATTTCAGGAAAGGTTTAATTAAATACAAATAAAAAGCTTACAGAATGATATTAAATACCCATCCAAAACAATATACAAATAATGCGATTATTTGTCAAATAAAATAATGTCATGATTTGTCAAAAAAACAATTGACATAAATTTTCTATCATTGTATTATTATAATGTAGAGAAAAGATACATTTTAGTAGATATTGTCATTTTTGAAATCTTAATAAAAAAATTTTCAGCTGAAAGCTGATTTAATCAAATCAATTTATGAGGAGTTATCTATGAGTAAAAAATTGATTATCCTAATGGGGATAATTGTGCTTATTCCTCTAATGACTGTAATCGGTGACTGGGTCCCCGAAGATGGTCATAAGATGCATTACCCGCAATTACCTGATGAAACCGGATGGGCTGTTAATGCTACTCAGCCAATGATTTTGGCTGATGATTTTATGTGTATGGAAACAGGGTGGATTAAAGATGTCCATTTCTGGGGTGCTTGGAAGAATGGAGATGAAGGGGAAGTTATCTCTTTTGTTTTAAGTCTTCATTCTGATATTCCGGCTGACCAAAGTCCGACCGGATATAGTATGCCGGGTGAGACACTTTGGGAAGTGGAAGTTACCGATTTTATTGAAACGCCTCCGATTGATCCTCCGACAATGGAAGGCTGGTATGACCCCAGTACTGGAGAAATAATCTCTGAAGACCACCAATCTTATTTTCAATACAATGTTTTTCTTCCAGAAGCGATTTGGTTTCCTCAGGATTCAGGGACAATATACTGGCTGAATATTTCAGCTATCGTACAGGACCCGAGTGGTACTACTTGGGGTTGGAAATCAACTCAAGATCATTGGAATGATGATGCTGTTTGGGCAGAGTGGGGTGACCTGAGCTGGACAGAAATGTATGAACCGGATGTTTTAGGTCCTGTTCATAATGATTTTATAATTGGTATTGACCCCAGTGGTAATTTTGTCCATGGAGGAGGAACTGATTATTACGGAGTTGGATGGTATTTCTATCCTCAAACTGAATGGTGGACAATGTGGTATTATGACCACCCGTTTGACCCTGATAGATTCAAGCAAGCAGTTATAGAATTTGATCTTTTCCCGATGGAAGCAGGATTACCTTCGTTTGTTGAAATTGCTATCAATTGGTCAACCGATGAATGGTCAATCAATCAGCCACCACTTGATAGTTTTCCGCCTCTTCCTGGTGAGGATGAAGCCTTATATATAGGCAGGCAAATTCTTTATTCCGGCGAGGTTTTTCCAGGACATCAAATTTTTGAATGGGAATGGCAGGATTATAATCCAGAATGGGTCTCAATTGATGTTCGTGGATATAATTTTGAAATCCCTCTTGGCTGGATAAACCATGAATGTATTGGACAAACGTCATTAGACCTGTCATTTGTCATTACAGGTGGAGCAGATATTGAAATTGATTCCTGTGATTATTATAAATCACCGTATGACGATTACAGTCCGCAAGGTATGCCTGACTTTGACCAGAAACAGGACACCTGGATTGGACAACAAAGCGGGGCTTGGTCATATTGTGGTCCGGTCGCATTAGCTAATTGTTTCTGGTGGTTTGATTCTAAATTTGAATCAAATCCGGTCGATCCAAGGCCGTTTGGAAATGGTCCTCTAAATGATAATTATCCGCTGGTATCTTCGTTTGATCCTGCGGGAGTATTGGATGACCATGATACGGCTAATGTGATGCCATTCGTGGATTCGTTGGCTATCTATTGTAAAACGAATACAATCTCCGATGGTACTTTTATTTTAGATCTTGAACAAGGTGCAAGAGATTGGTTAACAAAAGTTGGTTTAAGCTCTGCTTATACAGTTAATTTATATCCGGTTGAAACCGGAGGTTTTGGATTTGATGATATTCGGGCTCAGGTTTTGGAAAGCCAGGATGTTATTTTACTGCTTGGATTCTGGGAAGAGATAGAACCTGGGTTCTGCGAAAGAATCGGCGGTCACTATGTAACAGTAGCAGGTACTTGTACTGATTTGGTAGATTCAGCTCTTTGTATCTCTGATCCTTATTTTGATATGCACGAGGGAGAACCGCCTGCGGGTTCTGCTCATGGATCAGATGTTCATAATGATGCTTTCTATATTTCCGGTCCGCATGGTACTATATATCATGACCGTTATAATGTTGCCCCAACAACCTGTCAGGCAATTACGCCTCCGATATTTGAAGTTGAATTGGTGAATTATCCTGTGTTATCGGGTAACGTCACTAATTTTGCCGGACAGAATCTATATGATCTAACTATTACTCCAATTCCACCACAGGGCGGGCAAATTCACACAATTATTGAATATGCTTTGGTTATTTGTCCGGCTTCATGTCCTGATGCAGATGATGATGGTATCTGTGATGATGTGGATAATTGTCCGAACACTCCAAATCCGAGCCAGTCAGATGTTGATGGTGATGGAGTAGGCGATGTTTGTGATAATTGTCCTAATACTCCAAATCCGAGCCAGTCAGATGTTGATGGTGATGGAGTAGGCGATGTTTGTGATAATTGTCCGAACACTCCAAACCCTGATCAAACAGATTCTGATGGTGACGGAATAGGCGATGCATGTGACACTTGTTGCAGATATCGTGGTGATGTCAATCATTTAGGAGGA
>QNAD01000211.1 GCA_003641345.1 Candidatus Zixiibacteriota bacterium
AGGAAAATAAGATTAGAAATGCAGATTTTGCTTTTTATTTTGATAGTAAAAATTAACTTTGTATGAATTCTGCTTTTTTATATGATTAAAGCAGAGATAATATATTTATTGGAGTTAATTATGGAAACTATCATTACAGTAAAAATTCTATTTCATTTTTATTATTTTCCGGAACATATACTATAAGACGTTTTGTAATCAGAGACCATGATTTCAAATTTGACATATAAATATTATATTGAATCCATACCTATAAGTCAAAAACAGAAAATACAGTTTTTAAAACGACAAAGAATATTCTAATTAACACTAAAATCAATGATCTGGCCTGGAGGTATTGTATCTGGAGGACTGGTTACGGTAACCAAAATTTCATCATCAGTGGCAAAAAATGGAGTTTGACTGCCATAAAAACTATTGGTGTGCATCGGCAAGATATAGTTTCCAGCAACATCGCAAGTTAATTTTAGTTCCAATAAAATTTCATCACCCTGACTGATACTGTTTTGTGTAGCCCCCGAAGGATCATCAACAATCCAATAATAACAATTATTACCGGCAAATTCCGAAATTTGAGTATTATCATAATCATGGCTGATAGGATTTCCATTTAGAGTCAGAGTATAGTTTTGCATAACAAAATCATCCGGAATGTTCTCTGAAAAATAAAAGCCGTCAACTGTAAAAGATTCGTTGTTCGAAAATGTTCGGGAGATTATCAGCGTGTCAGTTGTGGAAATAGTCTGGCTATTAATCAGATACTGATTATCAAAATTATACCCTGATGGATATAAAATATCAGCCGCAATAACAGTAGTTGCTATTAATAGTAAAACTAAAATAAATTTCCACATAAAATTTCCCCATCAATTTTTTATTTAAGATTAGAATATCTAACTTTTTTGTCAATTACAAATTATTTTATCAAAAGAATACGAGATTTCTTTATTTCATGGAAAAATCATAGAACTGTACACTATTGCCTATCATGCCATTACACAAGACCTGACGCAGACTTTCAAGTATTGGATTGACAAAATTTGTTTATAATGTATATTTTATTTTATAAATCTTTAAAATAGTACTCGTCCCTAAAGGATAGTTTTCGAAGCTTATACTATGAATAATCTCTTTAAAACAGTTATTTATGTTCTTTTGATAACAAGCCTAATAATATCTTCTTCTTTTGCTCAGGGTTCAATATTCGGGGAGGTAACTAATAGCAATTTTTCCATACCCGAAAGCAATCAACTAAGTTTTATAGGTTTTCTTAATAATAGCGACAATGAGATTAGAATTGAAAGTTGCGATGGGGCTGGGTATGACAATGGCAATTGGTATGATGATTTTCAGAATTATTTAGGAGAAGCTCCGGGGATTCCTTATCGGTATCTGTTTTCTAATATTATGAATAATGAAGGATTTATCCTTGATGATATCATTCCTGATAATTCGTTTCAACAGGAAAATATAACTTTAGCATATATCAATTCTCCACCTCGTCCTCTAAATTTATCCGGACAAACAATAGCTGATAACAGCGTAAAACTTAACTGGCTTGGAGACACAAATAATAGTTATCATATATACCGACGTTTATCAGTTTCCAATGGATCTTTTTTCAGAATTGATAACCCTCTGGGAACACTAAGTGATTCAGGTATTATTGATACATTTTATATTGATAATACAGTCGATGGTTCCAGCAGTTATGATTATCTGGTGATTGCCAAAGATGAATTATCATTCTCCCCTCATTCATCAATTATTTCTATCAGTTCAATTTTAACTCAAATCTGTGGCGATATAAATGGAAACGGAATTGGACCAAATATTTCTGACTTGACTTTTTTTATTGAATTTATATTTCATTCAGGGCAGGAACCTCCAAATTTAACTACTGCCGATGTTGACGGGTCAGGTGATATAACTATTTCTGATCTTACAATTATAATTAAATACCTGTTTCAAGGCGGTCCTTTACCAACAGGTTGTTTATAAATAAAAAAATTACAATTCTAATAATTTTCTCAAGTAATCCTCACTGATTAAACAGATTCACCTATGCATTAAATTGTCAATTATTAAGCAATTCCATTCTTTCTCAATCATTTAAATATAACCGTAATTACTTGCCTATCAGCAATATAAGAAATTACCTGTTTGTCCTGCTATTTGGTCTGAGTTTTGCATTATAGTGAATCAGAAAAAAATAAATATAGGAGCTTACATGAACAGAAAATCACTTATAATATTTGCATTTCTCTTTTTATTGATTGGATTGATAACCACTGGTTGTGAAAAAGAAAAAATAGTCGAGTCAACTGAGTATATTCATGATATTGAATATGTCAATACACCGGCTGATACTATTTTTAAAATAGATACAGTATTTAAGTCGGATACTACAACCACAACAACAACTGTTATTGATACGGTTATTATACTAGATAGTTCTACTGTTAGTGACACGATTTTTATAAATGACACAACTATAATGACAATAACAGATTCAATAGCTGTTTTTGATACAGTCACTCAAATCATCAATAATTATGATACAGTTATTATTGCAGATACTATCAATACGGTTGAATATAATTATGACACTCTTATTGTTGCAGATACTATCAATACAGTTGAATACATTCACGATACAATTTCAGTAACTGATACAGTTCAAGTAAGCCAAAATATACCAAATGAATTTTTGGCTTTTACAGCTTTACAATATTATAGTGATCCTATGGTTATCGAAGCGACAACAGCTGAATATGGAATAACTGGGGGATACATCTTTTACCTTTCTGCTTACCAACATAGTATGACCAAGCAATCAACATCGGTCTATGACATATATGGTTATATTGATTTTTGGACAACCGATTGGTCCGATTTTTATGCTTATGAATATTATTGGCGGATGACATACATCGGCGGTGATCCGGCTGACCCGTTAAATTGGCAGATATCTGACCCGCCAGCTTTTAATTCATCTAATACTCCAGGTCTAAATGTAATTCAAAAGAACGAAGATGCTAATTTACTAAAATAATACCGTATTCAAAAATATCACAATTCAAAAAAAGACTGAGTGTATGCTCAGTCTTTTTTTGTTTGCAATATATGCTCCACATTTTCATTAAATTAGCCTTGGATAAATTATTCCCAATTGCGTCTTATCTTATTATAATAAAATACTTAATAAGGAGAGAAAAATGTCTTATGAAAAATGGTCGGAAAAATTATCAGAAAATATTAAGAAATATGCCTCTAAAGAAATTGAGGAAAAAGTTTTAGAGGGATGTGTAAATTTGGATACGCTTGAGCAAAAAGGTGCATGGGCTAAACAAGCTATTAAAAAGCTCGACAAATTAGTACCTGACAGAGAAATCAGGATTAATATTTTAACTAATTGTTCATGCATCGATGAAATTCCGAACCATGATGATATTAAAGCCGATTTCAAAAAACATAAAGATATTGATAAACTTCTTGATGATCTCTATGAGAATCCTTTTTTTGTTCGTCCAGTCAGGCAAGACAATAAAATTTATTTCACTAAAATGCCACAACAACCGGAAAAATTTGAACAGGCTCAAACTGCCGATGAAAAACGATTTTATTATTGCCATTGTGATTACGCCAAAGCATCAGGTGGCAATATCTCTATGACACATTGCCTATGTGGCGCCGGATGGTATAAAAAGATAATGGAAAGCCTTTTGGATAAGTCAGTTAAAATAGATATTATCAAATCAGTCATGAAAGGTGATGAAGAGTGTGTAATAGAGATGGAAATTTAACATCCATCGCCAATTAAATCAAATCAGCTTGGTGCCAAACGAAGCAACTTGTTGCCTACCACCAGATTTGCTGACCGTTTTCATAGGTGAAAATTCGTTCTTCCTTTTTGGAATCTTTTTCCAGAAGCCAGTATAAACCATCTGCCGGAACATTTTCAAATATCAGTGATTTGTTATCCGCAGATTTCTCAGAAATTAATTGCCAACCATTATCCCAATAATGAAGTTCATATATCTTCTCAGAATCAAGATATATTTTGCTGATACCATCGGTTGAGACTAAAAGTTTTTTCTCGGTAGTTTTATTCAAATTGATATTGATGAAATTTTCTTCATCAGCTTCCAGAACTTTTTGATTGCAGTTTTCCTGTAAAATAAACGGAGTACCATAGGGAACTATTTCTTCGTTAAGATATAACGCAGGAAGGTAAGCGATACCTACTCCCATATCTGTAAAAGTAGTAAT
>QNAD01000212.1 GCA_003641345.1 Candidatus Zixiibacteriota bacterium
GGTTTCAATCAAACAAACACCATAACCATAATTATACGAAGGGTCTTGCGGATATAGACTCAGCAATTGCGAGAATAACGGCATTGCCTTATCATACTCCTTATTGGTAAAAAGCGTAAATGCTTCATCTTCCACTTTTTGCTCACCTTCGGATTTATCCTGAGCAAAACTACCAAGTCCCGAGAAAATAAAAATCAATATTACAAAAAGGACTTTCCTAAAAATATTAAAGTTTATTGATACCAAATAATAGATATTTATTGGCTCAAATTTATGTTTTTTTATGGAATTAGAAGAATTTTCAGAAAAAAACAATCATATTATTTCGTCAGAATCAGCTTCCCGCTACCAATCATCTCATTATTGGCAATAATTTTGTAAAAATAAATTCCGTTCTTTAAGTTGCCTTTTGACATAGTGTAAGAGCCTGTTGTAATTCGGGAGATTTTCCTGATCTGTTGTCCCGTCATATTAAAGACGACAATATCATAGTTGTTTGAATTAACTTCAAATGTAATATTTGAAGTTGCAGGATTCGGGAAAACTTTTATTTTATCAGCTTTCCTGTAAACCGTAGGTGTAGTAGTAACAATTTGATCCATTTTTCCAATAGTATTGAATACTTGATTTGTCCAAACGGGCAGATTATAATCAAAGAAAATAGCAGCACTATTCGTTATAACCGTACCTATCGAATTTCCTTGTTTCTGCCGAATCTTGAATTTAACATAACCGTGGCTGGCAGATTCGTCAGCTCCACTATCGGGCAATATAATATTATTAAATGTCCACCGGATAACATTAGAATATAAAATATCAACCGTGTAAGAATGGCTGGCGCTCATCGGATTAAATGTTGTGACATCCAAAAAGTCGGATATAGTGTCAAAAATCACTACTTTTTGGGCGGGAGCTGTTCCCGTATTCTGAAAGCGAATAGTATATTCCATGACATCGGTAGAATCAATGAAATGCTGGCTGAGTAGCCCCTGCGGAACGACCTGCTTATCATTCGGGTCAAGCGAAGAAACAACTTCCTGGCAATCAACTTCTACAAAGTCGTCATAATCATCCTGTGGAACTACTAAAATTTGTCCCATGGAATTGTTCGGATTCCCACATAACTCAATACTTTCCTGTGGATGGCTATTTCCCGGATGTCCGGGTCGTTGGTCAGCTTCCAGCCGGATGGTACTACCGTTAGCAGGCCAACAAACGATTAAACTATCGCTGCCAGTTAATTGGAAATTACTCGTATAAACTAAAATATTATCTTCGTAAATTCTATATTCGGAAGCACCTTGCATATCCCCGCTTCCTGAAGTTCCCGTATTATAAATCGTAAAACAAATCGCACTATCTCCCGTACATTCTCCCTCAACCGACACACTTGAATGATCCCATGTAGAATCAACAGGAATACAAGAAGAATCAGGATAAATATGGGCTTCGACACAAGCTGTTGCTCCTGTCCACACAGGATTACACGAATAGCTTGTAGTAAAAGTAAAATGTCCTTGTTGACTAATACCTACATTCCCGACATCAAAGGTCAATAAATTTCCATTCTGTGAAATTAAGTTTCCACCGGAATAATAAGTTAAGTTATTATCTAACTCTACGGTAATAGTTGTATTGGATGAAGGCATAGTTCCATTGTTTTGATACCAAACCGTAACTAACGGATAAGAACAAATTCCTATACTACCAAGAACTACATCCACACTTAAATCAGGGCAATAATAACTTGCAATGTTGGCAAAATTAAATCCTGAAATCGTATCATAAGTATTTGTTGTAACAGCAACTGAATAACTCGATGGAGTATTTGGAAAAGATTGTTGCCAAGGTAAAGCAATTCCGATTTGATTAACTGTGTAGCTTCCCGAATCAACCCAAATACGATAATAACCATTGGCATCTGTCATTCCATAATAGGGTCCGGGGTTCGCTTGCAATTCAATGTTAGGCATCGGAACATCCGATGAATCAAAAATATCGTTTCCATTTAAATCGGCAAAAATCTGTCCTGTAAGCATAGTAAAACAGCCCGGGTTTTGGACAAAATTTATTCCCCAATTAAAAATATAGCCATCATCAATTGCCCAGTTATCAGTAACAATAATTGTCCAAGGTCCATTTAACGGACAGCCGATTAAATCACTCAGCGGCTGATAAGACGCATAAGTACCAGCAGGCAATGTAGAATAAGAATTTCCTTCAATACTCATTACGCCGTAGTCAGGGTTTGGTGTCCAACAATAATCGAAACCAATACCGGGCGGAGACGGATCATAATCCAACGGAATACCGAGATAAGTACCACCGCCACCTTGATCTTCCAAAATAATTGTCGTGCTATCGGGACAGGTTAAAGAAATTTCCAAGTCTCCTAGATAGGAATGTTCCATATTGACACAAATACCCAAGAAATCATTTAGGGTCGTTATAGTTTGCCCTACAACATACCCGGAAACCCAAATAGTGGTTGTATAAGAAGCACCGGTACCATCAGGCAAATAAGTTGTGTCGGGAGTAAAATGAAATGCTTTTTCGTTTTGCGAAAAGCCAATCATGGATATGACCAAAAAGCCAAAAAAGAGGATAAAATGTTTTTTCATGATAAACTATATTTAATTATAAAAAGGTTCTCATTTATCTATGACGAAAAAAACAGGAAAAGGTTGCCTGAGAATCAATTAATTTTTGATAATCTTTCGAAAATATACAGATTGACCCTGTTGAATCTTTAATAGGAACAACCCTTTCGGCAGGTTTAGTTGTAATGAAAAAACAGTTGTATTAATATTGTTTTTCTCAAAAACGAGTTGACCCGTAATCGAATAAATCTGAACTGTTTGTATTTGGTTTTGTGATTCTATTACAAATCTGTTGACAAACGGATTCGGGGAAATTTTAATATGTCCGTTTTTAATTTTTTCCATGCCGTTTGAAATCGGTTGCAAATGGATATCTACACTGACCAAATTGCTATAGACAGCCAAAACAAAAGCATCACCGTAAGCAGTCTTATCACCAAAAAATGTGGCTTGAAAATTATTTGATTCCGGTGCATCGGGAACGGCTAACAACTTATAGTTGCCCAAAGCAACTTCAGGGAAAAAATAACTGCCGTTTTGAATTTGAACAGAATAGAATGGCGGGTGTGTTTCAGAAAAATTATTACTAAATAATTCCGCTGTGCCAGAAGATAACAAAGCAGTGTCGACAAATACTTGTCCTGATACACTAAATGTTTGGATACTTTGAATAATATAAACTGTGTCAGTAAATGTGGAGGAACACGAATCGGATGTTGTAATGGTGAGCGAAACCACAAAAGCACCCGAGTCCAAAAATGTTTGTTGTGGGTTTTGTAGCGTAGAATAATTACTATTACCAAAGTCCCAAAACCAATCGGTGATGGCTCCGGTAGCTGTTGACTGGTCAGTAAAATCAAAACAGTTGGGACAATCCCCTGCAGAAAAAGAAAAATCTGCCTGACACTGAATCATACTATCAATACCAACCTGAAAACAGGTATCGTAACTACAAGCATCCAAATCGGTTACGGTCAGGCAATATTGTCCTGCGGAAAGATTCAGGAGATCTTCAATAGTGGAACTGTCGCTCCACGAATAATTAAACGGCTGTGTGCCACCTGAAACCGTAATATCAATGGCACCATCGTTGGCACCGGAAACTGATTCATTAGAAACAATACCCGTAACATAAAATCCGGCACAAGGATTTATGCTATTAGTAATAAAAACAGAATCGCAGAAAGTACTTGAACAACTATCAGTTGTAGTAATTGTTAAACAAACATTGTAAGTTCCATTAACATAAGTTTGGGTTTCATTTTGTTGACTCCCTGATGTTCCATCACCAAAATCCCAAAGCCACGAAGTAATAAAATCCGACGAATCAGTAGTATAAGATAAGTCGGTAAATGAAACGGTGTTTGTTGTGGTATCTACAGAATAAGTAAAATTGGCATGACAGGTTTGGGCTGTTAAATAGCCCGTAATCGTCAAAAAGAAAATTAATATGTTAATCTTTTTAAACATTTTTCAAAAGTAAAAAAAATGCCGGAAAGATTCCCGGCATTTTTAAATAAGTTACAATATTATTTTGTAAAACGACTTGTCATTACTTCGTTTCCTGTCTCAACGCGAAGGATATAAATACCCTTTTGTA
>QNAD01000213.1 GCA_003641345.1 Candidatus Zixiibacteriota bacterium
GATGCTCTTTTTGATCAGGTTGGTTATATGTTTGTTTTAGAAGATGATAAAGATATTGAGACATTTAAAAAATCATACGAACTTCAACGTTCTCTTGGACTTAAAGTAAAATTATTGCAACCAGAGCAAATTGCTGAAATTGCTCCTCATATCAGTCTCGATGGTATTAAATTGGCAACTTTTTGTAAAGATGATGGTCTGGGCGACCCCCATGAATTTTTAACCGGCTATGAAAAAGCTGCAAGAAAACTGGGTGTTGATATTGAATATAATGCGGAAATAACTAATATAAATACATCTGATGGAAAGATTGCTGAAATCAACACAAATAGAGGAGATATCACAACAGAGCTGGTTATTAATTGTGCCGGACCTCAGGCAAGTTTGATTGGAAAAATGGCTGGAGTTGATGTTAGCGTTGAACCGATAAGAAGGCAATGCGTTACTACCGGAGAATTGGATTTTGTAAAATCAAGTTTCCCAATGGTTGTCGATGTTAAGTCCGGATTGTATTTCCATAAAGAATCAAAAGGATTGCTCCTTGGTTGGGCTGATAAAAATGTTCAGCCATCATTTGATATATCTATTGACCCTGATTACACAGACAATATTTTAGAACGTGCTTTAGAAAGAATTCCTTTATTGGAAACTGCTGAGATTGGTAATCAATGGGCTGGACTTTACGAAACAACTCCAGATCATCACGCAATTATAGGCTGGGAACCAAAATTAAAAGGTCTGTTTCATGTAACAGGTTTTTCAGGACACGGTTTTATGCAAGCTCCTGCCGCAGGGTTGGTAACTGCAGAAATTATCGAAGGGAAAAAACCTTCAATTGACATCTCTGCTTTAGCCCCTGAAAGATTTAAAGCAAATGTTTCTAATAATGAAACTAATGTAATTTAAAACTAAACATTTTTTGTTGATTGTCTTAAACAATCACTTTAACCTTTACTTATAATATATGGAGGTAGTGAATGTATAAGATAATTGCGGTTTTTGTTTTCTTTTTATTGATAATCGGTGCTTTAATTGTAAATGCCGCTCATATCGTTTAAGCTATAAAAAAAGGTGATAACAAAAATTATCACCTAAATATAAATTATTATTTATCAAAGTTATTTTAGTTTATTTATCATTTTCTTCATCAATATTATTAATATCAATCATATTAGTTCCATTAGAATATTCTATAGATTTCGGGTCAGTGAGTTTCAGTAATTTTTGTACAACATCTTTAATTTTCAAAGCAGATTTTTCGACAACTTCCAACTTATTGATAAGCGGGTCATTTAATTTTTCTTTATCCATCAATAATAATTGGATATTGCCTAAAATTGCCGTCAATGGGTTATTTATTTCATGATTTATAGTTACTGCCGTTTGAGCAATCGCCTCAGTTCTTCCCTTATTAATTTCTTCGCTTATATCTTCTTTGCTACTAAATTTTTGAGCGGCAAAACTAAGTGATAAAAGAGCAGAAAAAGACTCCAAAAATAGATTCTCAGACAGCAGAGTTCTTTCCCCTTGCTGAAGACCTATTACCGCTCCAAATTTATTGTTAGAAATTTTCAGAGGCAAAGTAAAGGAATGAAAAACCGGTTCATCATCAAAAGTCATATAAGCCGATGAAAGATTACTCTCTTTGCGAAGTTGACTAAATAGAGTTCTTTCCAGACTGACCAAAATTTCTTTGGCTGTTTTTGATAAAAAATAATCAACTGATAAGTTAATATTAAAGTCATCATCCCACAAATATAATGCTGCCGCACTTAATCCAACATAATCAGCAGCCAAAGATAATGCTGTTTTTGCACTCTCTTTGACTTCTTTACCGGCAGTAGCGGATATTGCTAACTGACTTAATATTTTAAATCTGTCAATATTTGATTTATCCATAATTCTCTAACATGTATTTTAGCAAAACTGATGCCCTTTGCGAAGATTCCCTTCTTCAGCCATTATTTCTGAAGGACTTATAATAATAACTATATTATGCATATTTTCCCAATACTTTTACTGTGCAATTTTTGAACAGTAAAATTCAAAAAAAAATTAATGCAAAAACCTGCATAGAAAAATGAAATAATTGACCAAGATTATCAATTGACAATTACCATCAACTCTGATAGATTTAGCTCTTTGGTAATTTGAAGTGGAGGAAAAAACCTTGTTAGAACCTGTTATAAACGATGAATGTGGTGTTTTTGGAATTTTCAATCATCCCAAAGCCGCTGAATTAACTTATTTTGGTTTATATTCTCTTCAACACCGTGGCCATGAATCGGCAGGAATAGTCACTTCCGACAAAGGTAAATTTCATCTACGCAAGGGGATGGGTGAAGTTCCTCAAGTATTCTCTGAAGCCGAAAGCATGAAAAGATTGAGTGGACGAATTGCAATAGGACATACTCGCTATAGCACAACCGGAGCTTCATCTCTTATTAATATTCAACCTTTCATGATAACAAATCATTCAACACCAATAGCAATTTGCCACAATGGAAATCTAACAAATTCGATAGAACTTCATTCTAAATTAGATCAAAAAGGAGCTATCTTTCAAACCACATCAGATACGGAACTTATTCTTCATTTGATAGCTCGTTCCAAAAAGAAAAAGAGAATTGAACAGATTTGTAATGCTTTAAGTATTATCAAAGGAGCATTTTCTCTACTATTCCTGACAGAAAATTCGATAATTGCTGCCCGTGACTCTTATGGTTTTCGCCCGCTCGCTTTAGGTAAATATAGAAATTCTTGGATAGTTGCTTCTGAAACTTGTGCTTTTGATATAATTGGAGCTAAATACATCAGGGACGTAGAACCTGGTGAAGTCTTAGAAATCAATGAAAAGGGTATAAAATCATACTTCCCTATGAAAAAGACCAAACAGCAGGCTTGCATCTTTGAATATATCTATTTTGCTCGTCCGGACTCTAAAATATTCGGCGAAAATGTTGATAAAGTCCGTAGGCGTTTGGGAAGGTTATTAGCCAAGGAACATCCGGTAGAAGCTGATATTGTTATTGGAATCCCTGATTCCGCAAATACTGCGACTCTTGGTTTTTCTGAAGAGTCTGGAATTCACTTTGAAATAGGCCTCATACGCAACCATTATGTTGGCAGAACTTTTATTGACCCAGACCAGAAAATTCGTGATCTGGATGTAAAAGTTAAGTTTAATCCGGTAAAGGGAGTTCTGAAAAACAAACGAGTTGTCGTTGTCGATGATTCAATTGTCCGTGGAACAACAGCCAAAAAATTAGTTAAAATCATAAGAGAAGCCGGCGCAAAAGAAGTGCATTTTAGAATTTCATCTCCCCCAATCATCTCCCCTTGCTTCTTTGGAGTTGATATGCCAACTCTCAAGGAACTTATTGCAGTTAACAAATCCGTGGAGGAAATTGAAAAATATCTAAAAGTCGATTCACTCAGATATTTATCTGTCAAAGGGATGGTTGCAATGCCTTCTCTACCTGACACATCTTTCTGTACTAGTTGCTTTTCAGGTAAATACCCATTAAAAATACCTGCCATAAACGGAAAAAATAGATTATCTAACTTATAAGTTCATCATTTTTCTTAATTACCCGATATTCATAAGATAATATAGAATTTGACAAATAGTTATTTTACGGTATATTTTACCTAACAACCAAAAAGTACAAACATTAACTTTACTGGAAAATATATCATAACATACCGTTGGAGGAATAATGATGATGGGTTTGTCGCGTAGATTGCTCTCAGTATTATCAATATGTTTTTTAGCTCTAATTATTTTGCCCATATCAGGGGCATCTCTTAGTAAAAATAAGACATCTGGTAACAAAATAATTTTGAAAAAAAGAGTAATGGCTTCCAAACCAGCTCATATTTCAATTAATCAAAAAACAAAAATTTCCCATGTTATTATTAAGTTTAAAGATAATTATAAAGTTCGTCCCGGAAAAAATGGGTTATATTCAAAACTCGGCTTGGATATTCAAAAAGCCAACGAATATTTAACTCCTCATTACAATAATAATCTCAGAAGACTTTTCAATAACAAATCTGTAAAATCTAATGACCAAAAAAAAGAAATCCTTCAAGGAAAAAGCAGACGGGAATTAGCAGATTTAAATAGTTATTATTTTGTCAATGTTCAAAATGCTATTGAAGCAGAAAACCTAATAAATAATTTGAATGGTCTCAA
>QNAD01000214.1 GCA_003641345.1 Candidatus Zixiibacteriota bacterium
TGGATTTGGATATACATTAAAATCTTTTGAGATTAAAGGAGGATTATTGCTAACAGGGAAATTTGAAAATACTAATTTGTCTATAAATAATTCACTATTAATTTGATTGGGAATATTGGAATTGACACTCATAGGCATCATATCAAATCCTGTTGTTGACGATGAGATATTCATAAATAATGAATCGGGCGTGTTGGAATTCCACCATGTGATTGGGATTTCGACAAAAGAATAATTTGTAACAACATTACCGTAAAATTGGAAAATGCCCTCACCAATGTTGCCACTTGGTCCTGAGAACTTGAAATAAAGTAAACCGGTATCAATAACATTAGAAGGTGTTGTTCCCGCTGTATATTTGTAATAAAAAGTTAATTTTGTAGGTCTGTCAGTATAGGGCATTCCGTCATTAGGTCCTCCGGAGGTAAGAGTGCCAATAGTTGCTTCGGCAGTGGTGTCAATCATCGAGAAACCATAAGGTGTTGCATCTACATGACCGGAAATCAGATGCAAGGCATATTGACCGCTGTATGCATCAGTTGTTCTTAATGTTCCATAATTAGGATAATCTTGGGTTATTGTATTTAACGAGAACCAACCATCTGGTTCCAAACTTCCAGAAACTGTGTCAGTTGACCAATCTTCAAAACTGCTGTTTGGTAATTGTTGTTGTGCAGTTAGACTTAATACTATCATCAATGTTGATAAGGTAAATAGTGTTTTCATTTGTTTTGTTTTAGTTGATTATTTTACAAAAATATCTCATTCTAAAATACTAACCAAATATATTTTTTATTAAATATGAAAAATAATAATTATTTTTACGCTTTCGTTTTATTATATTGGGTTTTGATGAGTATAGACTTACAAAATATTTTAAATATTCTAGAACAAGGTGGTGTCATTCTTTATCCTACCGATACGGTGTGGGGTATTGGTTGTGATGCCACCAATGTGGAAGCAATCGCTCGTGTGAATGCGATAAAGAATAGGCAGCAGGGGCAACCGTTAATTGTGTTGGTTGATTCTATTGAAATGTTGCAAAATTTTGTTGAGGAGATTCCCGTTTTCGTTTTAGAGAAATTAAAAACTTTTCAGAATCCAACGACCATTATTTATCCAAATGCCAAGAACTTTCACGGAATGCTTTTGGGTAACAATCGAAGTATCGGGATTCGTATCGTTAATCATCCGTTTACAACAGCAATGATTACACAATTTGGTAAGCCTGTGGTTTCTACTTCGGCAAATTTTTCGGGACAGCTCACACCAAAACGATTTGATGAAATTTTACCTGAAATAATCTCACAAATGGATTTCGTGGTATCGGGATATCACGATGTTGAAAATACAAAGCCCTCTGATATCTATAAAATTACAGACAGAGTATTGGAAAGAATTCGTTAATTTTTTCCTCTTAAATCTTCAATGTGTTTTTTTTATGAAACTGTTATTTCGTTTATTTCTTGGGAGAGTTTGTTACTTCAAAGGAGTCCTTTGGACGGTTTTTTCGAATATATCGGATTCAGGTTATTACATTTCTCCTTGAACAAATGTCATTAGTTCATGAATATATTGTTGCGAAAAATCAAATTTAATGCCGGCAGCAGCATAGATTTCCGGAATTGTTTTGGTATAGCCGAGAGATAAACCTTTTCGGTATTGTTCGATGGCTTTTTTGGGATTTTCTGTAAAATTTTTCCATACGGCAATAGCTCCTAATTGAGAGAAACCGTATTCAATGTAGTAAAACGGTACTTCAAACAAGTGGAGTTGTTTTTGCCAGATATTGGCTTTTTCTCTGTCAAAATTTGTCCAGTCCACAGTATCGGCGGGATGAAATTCTTCGTAAATAGTTAACCATTCTGTTTCTCGTTCGTCAACGGTATGTTCCGGGTGTGTGTAAATCCAGTGTTGGAATTTGTCAATGGTCATTATCCATGGCAATACTTTCAATATACTTTCCAATTGTGTTTGTTTTGCCCGTTGTAAATCGTCTGTATTAGTGAAAAATAAATTCCAATGTGCCATTGAAACCAATTCCATTGACATAGAAGCCAGTTCGGCAACTTCCGAGGGGAATTCCTTAAATTCTACTAATGGCAAATCTTTTGTCAAAAATGAATGAATGGCATGTCCGCCTTCGTGAACCATTGTTTCCAAGTCGCGAAGTGAGTTTGTGAAATTACCGAAGATAAATGGAACCCCTGTTTTATACAACGGATAATTAAATCCGCCGGGTGCTTTGTTTTTGCGTGATTCCAAATCAAGATGACCCATTTTCTTCATCGTTTTCAGAAAAGTGCCGAATTCGGTGTCTAACTTTGAAAAGCAGGTGATGGTATTATCAATCAGGTCATCAATTTCGTGATAGGGGTGGAGTGGTGGTTTGCCGGACGGGTCCACATCTAAATCCCAAGGTTTTAGGGTGTCCAACCCAAGTTTTTTCTTGCGTTGCAGGTGCATAGCCGATACCAATGGAACGACTTCGTTTTTTACCGATGCATGAAAAGATGTGCAGTCGTTTACGGTGTAGTCAAACCGTCCCATTTCGTCAAACTTGTAGTCGCGGTAATTATTGTAACCGGCATTTTGGGCTATTTGTGTTCGCAGGCGTATAAGTTTTGTATAAAGTTCGTCGAGCGTATCTTTGACAGAAAGGCGTTGTTCGTTAATTTTTACGAAAAATTCCTGCCTCATTTTACGGTCGGTGTCGTGCAGGAAATTGGCGGCTTGTTGCAGTGTTAGTTCTTTGTCGTTGTGCGAAATCGTCAGTTTTGAGATAATGCTTCCGTATTTTTGTTCCAATTGTCGCATCTCGGCAAGTAACGGAATATTTTCTTCACGGAAAATCTCAATTTGTTTTTTGATGCTCCGAATTAGAATATGGTAAGGTTCTTTGGGTAGTTTGTTTACGGCGGGACTGTCAATCAACTTTTTGTTCAGTTTGTTTTCGTATGGTTCTATCTGTGGAAGTATTTTGCTGATGAACGATGAAAAAGCTGTTTGATAATCTTTGTTGTGAGTGTGGCAATTGGTATTAATGTATCGCCAAGCCATATCTTCTTCAACCGCTTCGGAAAGTTCGCTGCGGTCAGTGAGCCATTGTTGCAGATTGGCTACGGAGTTTATTTTTCGCGAGAGTAAATTTTCAAAATACGGTTTTATATCATCAAACGAATTGATGACAAAGGTTTCGGGCAAAAAGGACATAATTATTCTGACTTATCGGTTTCTTTATTTTCCTTATTATTAGATTCTTTTGATTCTTGTTTCTTTGGTTTGTTAAATTTCAGCACTTTGTTTTCCTGTAGAATATTATACCACTTAATAACTTTTTTTATGTCGGAAACATACACACGGTCTTGGTCGTAATCGGGGAGCACTTTTTCAAAATAACTTTTTAGTTCATCGTTTGGCGACTTGTGTGTAACTTTTGTCGGTTGACCGTTTTCTATTTCGTAGATGTTTTGTAAAACATTTTGAAGCGGTTTTTCTTCGGTTTCAGTAAAAATAGCAATATCTGAAAGGGAGCTGACTTGATAATGTTGATCAACCATCATCCGCTTTTTGTCTTCAAACGATTCTACAATAATGCCTTTTCCGGATTGGGCTACTAATTTGTATAATCCGCCTTTCCCTGAAATTGAAATAATATCTTTTAACATAGTTATATAGGTTACAATTAATAATTTCTTTTAGGTGATTTTTCTTCGTTTTTTTATTTCTCTGTATGCTTCGTTTACTTTTTTGAATTTTTCTTCGGCTGTTTTTTTCATTTTCTCGTCCAAATAACTGACTTTATCAGGATGGAACTTCATTGCCATTTTTCGATATGCTTTTTTAACTTCTTCATTGGTTGCAGAAGGGGTGATTCCTAGAATTTTGTAAGGTGCATCACTGTCGTCAATAAACATTGCCTTAATGGACTTAAAGTCATTGGAAGATATTAGAAAATCATTGGCAATTTTTTGAATGATTGATAATTCTGTCGGGTGTAATTCCCCGTCGGCATTAGCGAGATTAAATAAAAAGTTAATTAGTTCTATCCGTGAAGAATAGTTCATGTTTTCTCTTATCTGTGTTGTGACTTCTGTTAAATTGATCTGCTTTTTTATTAAATCACGCAATAGCAGAAGCATTTCTTTTGCCTGTGCTTCACCAAAGTTTTGGACTAAAAAGCGTTTTACAAAA
>QNAD01000215.1 GCA_003641345.1 Candidatus Zixiibacteriota bacterium
CCGACACGATTTACCCAATTGATGAATTACAATTAACCATTACTAAAAACGGGGCAGGCAAACAGTTGTCGTTAAAGTCGATTATTGCCGACTTGTCGGCAGAATGGAACCTTCCATATAAGGATATTTTGCCTTTCGTTTTCAAAGATTTATCGCCTTATTATTCATTTTTGCCTGTTGACAGCATGCTCTCTTTTGATACAACTTCTTTTATCCGTGGGAACCTGAAATTAAAACAACCCGGACTTTTGAATTATTTGTTAGGTGATGATATCCGGTTTGCTGATTTTTCTAAGTTTGATTTTGATTTCGGGAACAAAAGACAAGAATATTCCTCTTTTCAATTTAAGGCACCTGCTTTGGCTGTGGCGGGGCAGGACTTTACCAAACTTGATTTGGCGGGAACTACTAATGAAAATAATTTACATTTGACTGTAAACGCTTCAAAAATTAAAATCTCCGGCAATATGGAAATCAAACAGATGCACTTTGATTCGTGGTTATTGAACGATACTGCCGATATGAGTTTAACTTGGGATTTTAGCGATACCGTTTCGTATGGTGCCGATTTGCAGGCGGAGATATCTTTCCAAAAACAGTTGCCTTATCAACCTAAAATTACGATTAACTTTATTCCGTCATATCTTGTTATTCAGGATACAATGTGGTATTTGAATGATGCTCAATTGATGATTGATACTTCCCGTTTAACTATTAATCATTTTATTTTGAATAGGGAATCGGAATACTTGTATGCCGATGGTGGATTTTCTTTTTCGTATAACGATACATTAAATCTATCACTAAACGATTTTAGTCTTTCACATTTTAATAATTTTCTAAAACCTTATTCTCTGAATCTTCGTGGCAAAATTAACGGAGATGCTGAAGTTATTTCACGACAGCAGTCTGTTAGTTTAATCAGTGATTTGAAAATCCCCGACCTAAAAGTTAATAATGAAAAATTTGAGAAAACGACAATAAAAACAACATGGAACCAAGATACCAAAAAATTAAATGTAAATTTATTTACGCAACGCGGCAAATTAAAACCTATACAAGTAACCGGAGACTATTTGGTAGAAACCAATAAATTAGATTTTAGGATAAAGTTCCAGAAACTTCTATTACGGACATTTGAATCTATGACACAGGGCAATTTGCGAGAACTGAAAGGACTGGCAAGTGGGAACTTAACCTTAAAAGGCAGCACGACAAAACCGTTATTAGAAGGTGTTGTCAATTTGCAAAAGACCTCTTTCATCGTGGATTATCTGAATACCAAATACAATCTGACAACACCTGTTTATGTGACTTACGACGGTTTTAAAATTAAAGACGCTATACTCAACGACGATTATTCCGGTAAGTCAGCAGCTCTAAACGCTTCGCTGACACACAAATTCTTTAAGGATTTTAAATATAAGATGAACCTGGAATCAGATAACTTTTTATTATTGCACACCAAAGAGGAAGAAAACCCATTGTATTACGGAACTGTTTTTGCCGGCGGCGTGGTTAATATCAATGGCGATTTGGATTTGGTAAATATTTCCGCCGATGTGCAAACACGCCAAAAAACTGTGTTTAATCTCTCGCTGAGTTCATCGGAAGAAGCTGAAGAATATCATTTTGTGCAATTCGTGAAACACGGGAGAGATACCGTAAAAATTATTCCCGAACCCGAAAAGAAAATTACAGGTATCAATCTGGATTTGGATATTGATGCGACCGAAGATGCTACCGTTAAATTAATTTTCGATGAAAAGGTGGGCGATATGATTAAAGCTAAAGGCAAGGGAGCTATTAATTTCAAGATGGATCGCTTCGGCAAGATGAATATGACAGGTGACTATAATATTTCAAGCGGAAATTATTTGTTTACGCTTCAAAACATTATCAATAAGCGGTTTGAAATCGAAAATGGTGGTAGCATCAAGTGGAACGGCGACCCTTACGAAGCATATTTAGATGTCAATGCCGTATATCCTTTAAAAACTTCTTTGTATGATTTGACGCTGGATTCTTTAGACAAAAAGAAAGTTCCCGTAGAATGCCGGATGAAAATTTCCGATAGGTTATCTGACCCGAAAATAAAATTTGATATCGGTCTGCCAAACCATAATAATAATGCTGAGGCGTTGTTGGCATCCATGTCGCAAGATGAGGTTAGTAAACAAATTCTAACTCTGTTGTTACTAAATCGTTTTTACACACCAGAAAATTTAAGAGCATCGGCATCTTATCAGGATGCCGGACAGACTAGTGCCTTCGGTGTTAATTCCAGCGAATTACTTTCTAATCAGGTGAGCAACTGGCTTTCGCAAATCAGCGATGATTTTGATGTTGGTGTAAAATATACGCCCGGCAATGAAATCTCTAAAGATGAATTAGAAGTAGCACTCTCTACACAAATCTTTAACGATCGGTTGCTGATTAACGGCAATGTGAGCACCGGTGGCGGCACAATGGAAAATTCTTCTACTGTAGCAGGTGATGTTAGTATGGAACTGAAAATTAACAAGTCGGGGAATCTGCGACTCAAGGGCTACAACAAAAGTAATGCTAACGACTTGCTGCTCTACCAGGATGCTCCATACACACAAGGCATCGGATTTTATTATACCGAAGAATTTAATTCTTTACACGAATTAACCCAAAAATATGTGGACTTCCTGAAACAGATGATACCTGAAAAATTCAGAAAAAAAGTAAAAAAAGATAAATAGTATCGGTAAGAAAACGGTCAATTTTTACGAAATAAAATAACCATCGTACAGCATTTTTTGAAAAAAAAGCATTTTTATTATTGAAAAGGTTCAATGAATGGTCAATAAAAACGAAAAAGAAATTTATTTTAAATATGCCGATGAAATGTTTTCTCTATGCTACAGATATATTAGGGACATTGAAATTGCCGAAGAAATCTTGAACAATGGTTTTATCAAGGTTTTCAAGAACCGGAAAAATTTTAAACCACAAGGTGAGAACAGCTTGAAACACTGGATGAAAAAAATAATGATTAATGAATGTTTGATGTATTTGAGGAAAAAAAAGAAAATCAGAACAGAATGGATTGAGAATATAAATGAAAATCAGATTCGTGATTTCAATAATCAATTTATTGTAACCAATAAAACTATCGAAAAAGATGAAATTGACGAGTTGATACAAAAATTACCTGTTGGATACCGGACAATTTTCAATTTGTATGCCATTGACGGATACAGCCATAAAGAAATTGCCAAAAAACTGAAAATTAATGAAAGTACTTCAAGGTCTCAACTGACAATGGCAAGAAAAAAATTAAAAGAGATGCTAATTAAAAAAGGACTGATTTATGAATGATAATCAAATAGATTCTTTTTTCAAGGCAAATACCTTGCAAAATATTGATTCTTGGAACAAAGATAACGCTTGGTATAATCTTAATAAAAAGAGAAAAACTATTTTCTTAAAGAGAGTTACAATTTTTTCAATTGTATTCTTAATTTTAATAGCTATTCCTTTCTTTTTTATTTTCGAAGAAAATCAGGAAAGCCGGATTGAACTTACTGAATATCAGAAAAGACAAGAATTGTTATTAATCGAAGAGAAATTGTCTGAGTCACACGGAAAAACATTTACTTGTGAAAATTGCTACAGGTGAAATAATGAAGAGAAAAGTAATATTATAAAAATAATCCATAAAAAAATTTAATTATGAGAACAAAACATGTTGTTTCTTTTATTTTGATTGCGTTACTTTTGGGGTGTCAGCATCAATTTCCAAAAAATACAAATCTATTGTTAGCTGGTAAAGTTCAGGTGCAATACTTTATGAGTATAAAAGATACCACTTATTCAAAACTATGGGTTCGGAATTTCAATAAAAAATATTTATATGAAAATACAATCCAACAAGTTTTCAATAACAATTTTGAGGTTTATAATCCCGATAATACTGATTTTTCAAAGTCAAACGGATTGATGAAGAAACAAGAAATTTTAAATTATCTGAATTGGGATACTGTTTCCAATGATTATGACGAACTGAATGAAATCGTTTTTTGGGAAGAATGGCAGGTAGATACTAATTTAAAGAAATTTACAAAAGTTGTTAGAGGGTGGGCTCCGGTCAGAGATTATTTTAAAAACAATAACAAAAGCAGAATGGTGAGAAGAAAAATATTTTATGTCTTTC
>QNAD01000216.1 GCA_003641345.1 Candidatus Zixiibacteriota bacterium
CGTTAATATGTTTTACAGCATATTTTCATAAAGTTCTTTAATTTTCAAAACTATACTTCTAAAAATATTAGATTTGTACTCAATTTTACAGCAATTAACCCGTTAAGAATTTACGATAAATTGTTATATCATTTTGGGATTTGAATAACGACAAAAAAATATATTTCGTATCCGATGCCCACTTAGGACTTCCTAACGGCATTGATACTCTAACACGGGAAAAAAAGCTGGTGGCATGGTTGGAGTCTATCCGCCCTACGGCAGAGATGATATTTTTGATGGGCGATATCTTTGATTTTTGGTTTGAATACAAAAAAGTAGTACCAAAAGGTTTTACCCGTTTACTGGGCAAACTAGCTGAAATTACCGATTCGGGTATTTCCGTTCATTTTTTTACGGGCAATCACGATTTATGGGAATTTGGTTATCTTGCTTCGGAAACGGGAATGATTATTCACCATCACGAAGAGATAATGGAACTGAACGGCAAGCGCTTCTTCCTTGCCCATGGCGACGGTTTAGGACCTTACGACAAGGGCTACAAACGATTAAAGAAATTATTTTCAAACCGTGTAGCACAGTGGGCCTTCGGGTGGCTGCATCCCAATATTGGCATCGGACTGGCACATTATTGGTCACATAAAAGCCGATATGCCGAAGGCGAAGACCATATTGATTTTCAGGGTGAAAATAAAGAATGGTTAATAATGTATGCCAAAGACCTGTTGCAAAAAGAACATTTCGACTACTTTGTGTTCGGGCATCGCCATGTGGTCAAACATTTGGATTTAGGCAACGGAGCCGAACTTATTTACCTTGGCGATTGGCTAAATAATTTCTCATACGGTGAATTTAACGGAAAAGAATTTGTAATCAAATACTTTAAATAATTATTCTTCTTTAAACCCAATTGCTACTTTATCATCAAATTTTAGTTTTTGGAGTTGCCATATTTTGTCGGGTTTGTAAAGGACAAAAATAAATTTTAGCGGCTGACGGTCAAATTTTGCCAGATAATACAACTGCACATAACTTTTGGAAATATTTTTTTTATTTATCAGTTCGTGTCCATGATACTGGCCCACTAACAATGCAATTTTTTTCAATTCCGTTTTTACTTTCAAGCTTGCCTGAATATTTGCCTGTATAAACTTATTGGTTGAATAAATATAATCAATGGCGGCATCACTACCCTTTTGTTCAAATATTTGGAAAAATTTTTCAGGAATACTATCACAATCGGTTTGCGAAAATCCTGCAATGCTCAATAAAAATAAACTTAGAAGGAAAATTGTTTGTTTCATGTTATCTGATTAGTGTTACCACTCCGGAACGACTGTGTTCCACACCTTTCTTGTCGCGGAAGGTAGCAATCCATGCATAAGCACCTGCCTGAGCCGGGCGGCTATCTTTGGCAATGCCGTCCCACCCAAAGTTAATATCATTAGATTCAAAAATGACCTCGCCCCAACGGTCGTAAACACGAAGCTCAAAAGTTTCATTATCAATATTCATTCCTTTACACAAGAAAATATCATTATGATAGTCACCATTTGGCGAAAATGCCGTTGGTGCCCAGAAAGTAAAGAAATCCAAAACATCCAAGTATTTCTGTGCGGTATCGGAACAACCATATTGATTTTCGACAGTCAGGATAACCATATAGCCCTCAACCATGTAGTTATCATACTGATGAATAGGACTTTCAATTGAAGAGGAATCTTCGTCACCAAAATCCCAAACAAATTGCGTTGCTCCCAATGATAAATTAATAAAATGAATTTCAGGACGGAAGCTCTCAATTACATTCGGATCTGTAATAAATTTTGCTTCGGGAGTTTCATAGACCGTAATAAAGTCAGGAACAATTGTTTCTGCATTACAGCCGTTTTCCGTTCTTACCGAAACAGTTACATCGTAAGTACCCGGCGTATTATAGTTATGTGTAATGTCCTGTGAATAAGTTGATTGTAGTGCCGACTGGTCACCAAAATTCCATGTATATATTGTTCCCTGACTAAAATTGTTGATATGGAATTGTACTTTTACCGGCGGACATCCCGACAGATTATCTGCCATAAAGAATATGGTCGGTGTAGGATATACATAAATGAAAGTATCCAAATTCAGTGAAGGGGAACCGCAATCGTCGTTAACCGTTATGGTAACAGTACCGGAAGCATTAGGAACATAAGGATATGGTAAAGTAACAATTTGCGAATCAATAGAATAAATATAATTTCCATTTCCGCCGGCGATATTCAAGATATCAAATAAAACAGGTTCGCCCGGACAAACAGAATCTTCAGTTACAAACAAATTGCCCGTAATTGGCGGATTAACACTTACTGTAGTGGTCATGGGTGCTGTATAACAGCCATGTGCATCAGTTACCACCACGGAATAGGTTGTGGTCGTACTTGGAGAAATCGGTATGGTATCCACAGTCAATCCGTTATTCCACAAAAATGAATACGGATAAGTGCCACCGGTTGCAGCTACCCAAACAGAAGTTTCCTGCCCGATACAAATTGTTTGATTATTAGAAACATCGGCAATCAGTTGTGTCGGTTCATTCACATACAAGCTATCCAAAATAAATTGACAGCCATGATCGTCAGTAGTAGTTACACTGTAATATCCTTCTATCAACCCGTTTGATACAGTTCCATTATATCCGGTATTCCACAAATAAGTATATCCGGGTGTTCCGCCCGTAGCCGTAATAGAAATCACTCCGTTATCTTCGCCAAAACATCTTACATCGGTTATTTCTTCTGTAACAGAAAGTGATGTAGCAGGTTCTGTTAATGTAATATCCGTTTCAAAAGTACAACCCATCACATCGGTAATAGTTACCTGATAGGTTCCAACAGGCACATTGGTCAAGTCTTGTGTGGTAGCACCGGAACTCCATGAATAAGTGTAAGGTACCGTACCTCCGGCAGGTTCCAAATCAACCGAACCGGTAGATTCACCATGGCAAAGGATATCCACCCCTGTAATCGTAGCTGTAAGTGGGGCATAAGGTTGCGGCACATTGTAGGACACTGAAATCTGACAATTATGATCATCCGTAACCGTCACACTATAATTACCTGTATAAAGAGAATCAATATCTTCTGAAGTTGCACCATTAGACCATAAATAATAATACGGGATAGTACCGCCGGAAACCGTAATATTAATATTGCCGTCATTACCACCATAACAACTAACCTGATGAATGACATTAGCAATACTTAATGCTTGTGGCTCATTCAATAAATGGCTAATAGTTTCTTGGCAACCGTTGGCATCAGTAACAGTCACGGAATAACCGCCCGCCGTCAGGGTACCAATATCTTGTGTCGTTTGTCCGTTTGACCATAGATAAGAATAAGGTGGTGTGCCACCCATTGCTGTTAAGTCAATATAACCATTGTTTCCGCCATGACAAAGAATATTTGCAAAACTATCAATTTGCAACATTAAAACAGAATCAGGTTCTGTAATAGTAATGGTGTCGGTTTCAACACATCCTACGGCATCGGTTACAAAGAAAGTATAAAATCCGGCAGGAACCTGATTAGCAAAAGTCGTGGTTCCACCCATTGGCGACCATTGATACGAATAGTTCGGTGTACCACCGCTCACAGTTGCTGTAATTGTTCCTGTACTGTCGCCTCGGCACAAGACATTGGTTCCGGTTAAGTCAATCAATATCGGTGGATCTAATTCTACCAAAGTAAATGAGGTATCCAAAGTGCACCCATTGGCATCGCTCACCGTAACTGTATAGTTTCCGGCAGGAACATTCGTCAAAGAATCAATCTGCAACGGAGAAGTATGTACAGTGCCGTCAGACCACGCATAAGTATATGGCGAGTCGCCGTATTGAACTTGGATAAACATAGTTCCCGAGCTGTCGCCGGCACACCAAATATCGGTAGAACCAATGGCAATTATTTCCATTTCAGGATTTGGAATCATCGTAGTAGGAGCAATCGTTGTGTCCTGAAACCCAGCCATATCCCATGTGTTATTATACCAAGTTATCGGAATATATCCCAATGGATATGACACATTCACTAACGGACCAATATGATATGACCACTTTAATCCCATTAAATGAATCAGTGATGTATCAGTACCGGAAACATCAATAGGGTCTGAA
>QNAD01000217.1 GCA_003641345.1 Candidatus Zixiibacteriota bacterium
TGAGCAAATACCATACTTATAAAGACAAGCTCAACCAATAATATAGAAATTATATTTCTTATGGTTTTACACATTCTCTATTATATAAATTAAGAGTCACATTAAAAAGCAATGGGAAAATTAAAATATTACTTAAAAGCGATATGCCAACCCATGGTAATCCTGAAATAAGTCTTGGGAAAAAAGGTTGAAAAAGCCAGGCATCAACGACCGAAACAAGTAGATAATAAAAAAGCGTACAGATAACAGCCATAAATGAGAGTTTTAATTTAAGCAAAAAATTATTTTCTTTCCAATTAAGTTTGGAAAATAAAAAACCAACAACTCCGCTACCGGAAGCACCTATCACCTGAGCAATCATAACAGGTGGCATAGCTGCGCCAAATGGATTAAATGTTGTCCATAGTCCCATTCCAACTACTCCCACCAAAATACCAGGTAATAGTCCCCATACAAATCCTGCAGAAAAAACGATAAAAAAGATTAAATTAAAATTGGGGAGATACGATGTCCCCCAAGAAAGAACATATATTATTGCTGAAAAGATAGCGACCCGAGCTATTATCCGAATCGGTATCATCGAATAATAGCAACTTTTGTCATTTTCTCAACCAGTAAACTGCCATTGCTATCAGAGTCATGCATTTTTGCCATAATCAAATATATCCCGGATGAAACATCAGTTCCGTTTTCATTTTTTAAATCCCATGATGCTTCCCACAATACAGTGCGGTCATCTTGTGAATAAATATCATCATTACCACCGATTGAAATAACAGTATCTATATGACGTATATATTCACCATTCACAGTAAATATGTCCATTGAGATTTCAGGAAATGAATAAAGATAATTACTGGCAGCATCTGTAGGAACTTGATATCTAATACTGATTTTACTATCTGACATATTGCTTATAACAGCGGGATTGGGGAATGCATACAAAATATCCGCCTCAACATTAACAGCTGTGTAATCAATAGACGATGTTAGCAATGAATCAACCAAATCCTCTTGTATCAACCATCCGACTCTTTTGGGTTTTCCCCTTCGAAGATTACTGGTAAACTGATAATCTCCTCTAAATTCAGATGCTGGTGAAACAATAAAAGTTATGGATTTGTACTGTTCAGGGTGCGAAATATCAAATCTCCCCTCAATCCCTTGAACAAGAGAATCCTCATACGTAAATGAATTATCATCTTTATCCTGATATACAATATTTATCCCCCAAGGGTGTGGAAAATCTTTATCCAAAGCCACATAAATAGTAAAAGTTGTATCTGACAATTGAAAATCATAATTTGAAATCAGTGAGTCATGCAAATCACCTAATGCATCGACATAAAGAAAATTTGTCCCTGACAAATCAGTTACTTCGCAAGTATCACACCAGGTTGTATCAATATTAACCCAATCGTAATCTTCAGCAACATCGTAGATATTTATGGAATCAACACATGTAGAATCTACACACTCACCAGCATCCATAATACATGAGATTACAGTACATTTCCAATATGAAGTATCTACTACTGCTAAAGAATCTGATGCAACAAGCCAATAGGAATCAGATTTAAAAGCATCGGTTTGCTCAAATTTAGTATAAGTAGCTCCAAGGTGGTCAGGGTTATGAAAATTACTATCCAGCATCAAAATTTTCGGATAACTATTAAACGTTAAAAAGGCATAAGAGGGAATTTCCGGATAAAATTCTGCCTCAGAATAACCAATCCCTTCAGGTCTCGATTCTGCCCTAACTCCGGTAAAGAGATTCCATAAAGTAAACTCATTAAAAATCTCATGAATAGCAGTATTCATCCCCATCTCTATCGGATCATCAAAATAAAGAGGGTCTAATTGATGGTCTAATGCTCTCAAAAAGTTTGGTCCCAGAGTATCACCACATTCAGACCAAATATCAAAGATCATATCTTTTCCAAATTTTTGAGATAAAAACATCGGGAAAATACATGAACCATAAGGATGCAAATCGCTATAATTTAAGAATTGCTGCAAAGACCTAGTCGGGTCATTGTAAAATGCTGAAAGATATACATAGTAATCATTTACTTCATCGTATATTTCCTCTTCCATCCAGACAGCAGACATCTCCATCCAGTAACGACGATTCATATCAACAATATCGTAAGTTTCAAATTCTTTAAAGTCCAAGCCGAAATGAATAGCATGAAAAAATTCGTGGGCGGCAGTTACTTTTACTGCATCCAAAGGACGGTCAGCATAACTGGATATATTTTTATAGTCATTATCAAGTGTAATGTATGATGATATACTTTTAGTACCGGTTAGAGCTATGTTCGGATCATCGGAATAAGTATAACCATAGGCATTGGCATCAATATCCTGAATGAAAACATCATAGGTTGGGTCGCCATCAACAATTGAATCATTTGGCGGAATTGGATAACCCAAGGTATCAATAATATGATGACGAACATGTTCAAAAATATTTGCGACATTTTCTATATAGTCAGGAACACCATCCCCATCAGAATCTTTATCTGCTTCGTAAACTGCATCATCTCCGGTTACCGTATAATGAATTTTGAAGTTCGATTCTGAGCTTAAATATGTGTTGGGTAAATCGGAGCGGTCAAAAGTTGACAAGCCCATTGATTGCATTAAATTTTTATCAAGCCGATGGCGGTTTATCGAAAAATCCATAACCGGCGACATTGCACATTTGACAGGTTCCTGAAGTTGATTTATCAATTCACTGGTAGCAAATCCGGAAGGAATTTTATCAGCTTGATTAGTATAAACCATATAATTTGTTATTAATTCAATCTGTTTTTCAACGGATAAAGTTTCTGCAGAAACTGAACTTATACAAATAACAGTAATCAACAAAATGATAGCTTGTAATTTTTTCAATTTGATTCTCTTCTTTTTTGAGTAATTCTTTTAATATTTTCAAAACAGCTTATCGGTACTTTTTGTGAGCCGATTGAGCCATATCTATTCTCACGACCATGATAATCAGAGCCACCACTAACAATCAACCTAAATCTTTCAGCAAGGCTTTTTAGCCGGTCTGTATCTCTCTGTTTATGATAAGGATGATAAACTTCTATCCCGTCCAAACCATATTTCACCATCATTTCAATAAATCGTTCATTATTATCAATAACCGGATGAGCCATAATTGCTACACCATTGGAATTTTTAATCAAAGCTATTGCTTCTTGGGGAGAAAAATTTGTCTTAGGTACATAGCCCGGTTTGTTATTTCCTATATATTTTGCAAAAGCTGTTTCATATTCTTTAACAGCACCGCTTTCAAATATTGCCTGAGCAACATGAGGTCGCCCAATTGAGGCACCTTCGGCAAATTTCTCTACCATTTCAAAACTTATATTCAAACCTAATTCATTTAATTTTTTAACCATAAGCTGAGCACGTTTGTTCCGATTAACTTGAAAATGACTCAATCTTTCATTTATTGCTTTATCGTCAGGATCAAAATCGTAAGCCAGCAAATGCAAATCTCCTCCCTCAAATGAAACTGAAAATTCTATTCCTGGTATGAGTTCAGGATCTCCTTGTTTCAATAACTTCCTTACAGCAAAATAACCATCAAGTGAATCATGGTCAGTAATAGAAAAAGCGACAAGATTCTTTTTTCTGACAATATCCAAAACTTCCGATGGTGTTTTTTTGCCATCAGAACAAGTTGTATGTAAATGAAGATCTACATATTGCTTCATCTAAAAATGTTTTTCTACAATCTTCTTAACTTTTGTTGAAATCGCTTCAGCATCTTTAATTATAGACTCAACTTCTTTTTTCATTTTACTGACAAAAGACTCATCTTTCACCGAGGTTAAATTAATATTCACATTATAACCGGCACCTTCAATAGCGGCTTTAGCCATTAATGCCGATACTCCAGCATCAGTGACAGAATTATCGTTTCCTTTTGAAGCTACTATTTCAGACATTTTTAATACTTCCAAAGATTTGTTCATAACCATCAAAGGAACTTCCGCCGCTCCCTTGTTGGCATCCTCAATTGCTTTACCCCGCACAGCATTTTCTTCATCAGAACTTTTAGGCAGTGCAAACGCTTCCATAACTTTATCGAAAGCTTCTTTATCAGTATCAATCAATTGTTTCAATTCTGCCATTAA
>QNAD01000218.1 GCA_003641345.1 Candidatus Zixiibacteriota bacterium
AACGAAGAGATGGCACGAAAAATGGGTTACGGTAAAGTTTCAAAGATGAAATTAGATGTCGCTTTAACAATTTATGATTATGTCAGGCGGGGCGGGTTTCTGTTTTCGATGTGTTCGGCTCCGGAAACTATTGATATAGCTTTGGCGGCTCAGGGAGTTGATATCTGTCCTCGTGAATTCGATGGTGATCCGATTGATCCGGGTGCTCAGGGGAAGCTTGACTATTCAAAAACTTTCGCATTTGAAAATTTTAGAATTACTACCGACCCGATGTTATACCGCCATAGTGATATTGATACTTATCCTGATAGGTTGGTAAGATTTACCGGACAGCCAGATGATTTTTTCTATCTTTTCGATTTTGCCGCCAAACTTGACCCTGTTCCGACGATGCTCACACAATGTCATACTAATACGGTTGATGGTTTCATGGGGCAGAATACAGGTTTTAGAAAGTCACTGCTTAAAAAATTTGTAACGGTTCTTGGACAACCTGATAATTTTGACGAAGTTCGGTATATTCATGGCAATCTTGGGCGTGGCACTTTTACTTTTTACAGCGGACATGACCCCGAAGATTATCAGCATATGGTCAACGACCCGCCTACCGATTTGTCGCTTCATAAAAATTCTCCCGGCTATAGATTGATTTTAAATAATGTTCTATTCCCAGCCGCTAAGAAAAAAGAGCGTAAAACCTGATTAACCATTAAGAGATAATTTTGTTATCACTACTTGATAGATTACACAAAGGGGAAACTATTCTTGCCGATGGTGCCTTGGGGACAATGTTATTTCCCGAGGGTGCTTTAGAATCTCTTTGTGTTGAGAAAATAAATATCATGCACCCGAAGCATTTGGAAATTATTGCCAACGATTATTTGGATGCTGGAGCGGAAATTATTCAGACTAATACATTTGGTGCCACTCCGGTAAGACTTGAACAATTTAATCTTTCTCAACATACTAAAGAGATAAATCAAAACGGGGTGCAAACGGTACGCAATGTTATCAAGGAAAAAGCATATCTCTCTTTTACCTGCGGTCCTACCGGGATTTCTCTTGATGAGAACAAAGACGAAAATTTAAAAAAAATCATAGAAAATTATCATATTCAATTTGAATCTGTGAAATCAGAACAGATTGATTTGATAAGTATTGAGACAATGATGTTTTTCGAAGAAGCGGTAGTTGCTTATCGAGCGGCACGAGAGATATTTGAAAGTACGCCTATTTCTATTTCATTATTGTTTCGAAAGAAAAATGAAATTTATCAGACTTATGATAATTTTTTAATTGATGATGTGATAAATAAATTGCAAAATCTAAATGTTGATATTATAGGTTCCAATTGCGGTAATAGCAGTAAATCTATGATTGACCTTGCAAAAACTTTATGTAATTCAAGTGAATTGCCGGTGAATATAAGACCAAGTGCCGGTATTCCTAAAAAAATAGATAATCTTTTAGTTTATCCTGAAAATAAAAAACTATTTTGTTCGTCGATTAAAGAAATGATTAACTCTGGTGTGCAAATTGTTGGTGGTTGCTGTGGAACAACACCTGATTATATTTCGCTGCTTAAATCCTCAATTTTGTAATATTTTATCTAATTTACCGAAAAAAAATAAATCTATTTATTGACCGCATTACTTTTGAAGAGTAAATTTGATTTAGAAGAACCAATATAAGTGGAGTTTTTTATGCAAGATAAACTTTCTGAACTTATTCAGTATCTTAAGTCAAGAAATGTAGATTATGCTGATTGCCGTTTTGAGAGAAAAGAATCAGAGTCAACTTCCGTGACAGATTCAAAAGTTGATTCTGCATTCCGTCAGATTAATATGGGGGTTGGCATAAGAGTAATTGCAAATGGTGCATGGGGTTTTGCCGCATCGTCGTCATTAAGGCCAACTGAATTGATAAAGACTGCAAATCGTGCCATAAATATTGCCAAAGCATCGGCTATTACAAAAAAAGGATCATTAAGATTCGCTCATCAGGAGGTTTTTAAAGATTATTATAAATCGCCGTGTAAAATTGATCCTTTTACGGTTAGTTCCGATGAAAAAATCAATCAAATGGTTAAAATCTGTGATATTTTAAAAGATTCACCAAAAGTTAAAAGCAGTGAAGCTTCCATGACATTCTATAAAATGAAAAAAATGTTTTATTCTACCGAGGGAGCCGAAATTGTTCAGGATATTGTTGAATCCGGAGCTGATTGTTCAGTTGTTGCTTATGATGGCAAAGAAGCTCAGAAAAGATCATTTCCCAACTCATTGGGTGGTAATTATGGCACCGCAGGTTATGAATTTGTAAAAGGGATTGATTTTATCGGTAACGCAGAACGAATAAGGGAAGAGGCTGTACAACTTCTAAATGCTGAGCCTTGTCCTGACACTGAAACGACTATTATAGTTTGCGGACAGCAAATGGCTTTGCAGGTGCATGAATCTTGCGGGCATCCAATAGAGTTGGATAGAGTATTGGGAACAGAGATTTCTTTAGCCGGTGGTTCTTTTATGACAGTTGATAAATTAAAAAAACTTAAATATGGTTCGGATATTGTTAATATTACAGCCGATGCAACTATTCCCAGAGCTTTGGGTTCTTTTGGCTATGATGACGAAGGGGTCAAAGCTCAGAGAACGCCGATTATTAAAAAAGGAAAATTTGTCGGATATCTTACCAGTCGTGAAACAGCTCCAATTATCAATCAACGGTCAAACGGCACGATGCGTGCTGATGGTTGGAATAATATCCCGCTTATCAGAATGACCAATATTAATCTTGAGCCGGGTAGTTGGGAATTGGACGATTTAATTGCTGATACTAAAAATGGTATTTTCTTTGATATAAATAAAAGCTGGTCAATTGATGACAAGCGTTTGAATTTCCAATTTGGAGTAGAAGCTGCCTGGGAAATTAAAAATGGCAAGTTAGGCAAGATGTATAAAAACGCTTTATATACAGGCATTACTCCTGAATTTTGGAATTCCTGTGATGCTATCTGTAATAAGAAGCATTGGAAAGTTTGGGGAATACCTAATTGTGGTAAAGGGGAACCGATGCAAACTGCCCATGTTGCTCATGGAACTGCTCCGACAAGATTCAGAAATATTAAAGTGGGGGTGTCAAAATGATTGGTGAAAAGAAATTATTCAGCAAGCTTGAAAAAGCTTTGGCAAGGTCCAAAGCAGATGAAACGGAAATAATATATTTTGGTGATATGAATTGTTTGACTCGTTTTGCTAATTCATATATTCATCAAAATATCAGTGTTAAAAATAGCTTGATTTATTTTAGAGTTGTAAAAGATAAGAGAGTCGGGGTTGCATTGACCAATTCAATTCGTGAGTCGGACCTAAAGCAAACACTTGAAAATGCTCTTGAAATTGCAAGGCAACAACCTGAGAAGCCGGATTTTCCGGGTCTTCCTAAGCCTCGAGAATATAAGACTGTTCTAACATTTGATGAATATACTGCGTCTTTTACTCCAAAGCAAAGAGCGATGAAAGTTAAACAGATAATCCGAAAATCATCGGAGGAAAATTTTACTTTAGCAGGTGCTTTTTCTACCGGTTTTGGAGAAATTGCTGTTGTGAATTCTCATGGGTTAAAAGCGTATCAACCGGTGACGTTCGCATCTACTAATATGGTGGTAATGTCTGATGATTCTTCGGGATATGCCTCGGACACATCACGAAAAGTAGCCGATCTAGATTTTGATATTATGGCTAATAGGGCTATAGATAAATGTTTTAGGTCTCAGAATCCAATTGAAATAAAACCTGGGAAATACGAAGTTATTTTAGAACCGGCGGCTGTTGCTGAAATTTTGGAATGGTTAAATTATATTGGTTTAGGTTCCAAGCCATTTCAACAGCAGATGTCATTTCTTTCCGGAAAAATTGGGAAAAAGATTACATCGGAAAAAATATCGATTTATGATGATGGGTACAAACTCAACGGTGTTCCTTTCCCATTTGATTTTGAAGGTGTTCCTAAAAAGAAAGTTATGTTTATTGATAAAGGTGTTGCAAAAGGTGTTGTTTATGATTCTGTCGCGGCGGCTAAAGATAAAACTAAATCTACCGGACATGCCGTAACTCCGGATTATGCTCATGAGGGGGCAGGTGG
>QNAD01000219.1 GCA_003641345.1 Candidatus Zixiibacteriota bacterium
AAAAATAGCACCTTGTTCAATAACGAGTGATTTTGTTCTGAGATCTCCCTCCATTTCACATTTTGCCTGGAGTTCAATTTTCTCAGTAGCCATAACATTACCAACCATTTTGCCGGCAATTATCGCAGAGCCACTTTCAATTTCCGCCTGTACTAATCCCGTGGCACCAATCGTAACACAGTCAGTACAAACAACTTTACCTTTGACCTTGCCATCGATACGAAGTGATCCTTCAACATTAAGTTGCCCGTCGATTACAGCATCTTTGCCGATAATAGTGTTCATAAGACCTTCCGAATCATTATAGTTTGAATTTCGTTTCATATTAATTTTCCAACGGATTTATTGGGTTATTATTTATTCTCAATTCATAATGTAAATGAGGTGCAGATGAATTACCGGTATTACCCGACAATGCAATTCTGCTACCTACTAAAACTTTATCCCCTACCTTAACTAACAATTCTTTATTATGGCCATAAATTGTTTCAACCGAATCACTATGCTTAATAACAATCATATAACCGTAAATATCATCAAATCCGGCAAAAACTATTTCTCCATTCCCGGTAGCTAACACTGGCGTACCTTCCGCAACCGCAAAATCAACCCCCGGATGATAATGAGAGCTGTCATCAATATCAAAATCCTGACTTATAAATCCCTGCAAGGGTTGCCCTGATGGAAACGATAAATCTTTTAAATTTGATCTTGTCAATATTGCTTTACCTTTTTTATCAAGTTCAGCAAAAATTGCTGAATCACTCGGTAGTTCCGGAAATTCATAATCTATGCCGGCTAATTTTACTAATCGGCCTACAAGCTCCCGAGCTTGAATTAAATTTTGCTCTAACAGCTTCACTTTATATTGATAGCGTAATAGCTGTTCGTTTTCATTTTTTAACTTATCTGTCAATGTTGCTCGTGAAAGAACCTCTCCATAAAATGAGAAAAACAGAATGATTCCAACCACCAAAAAAATTATAAAACCAATTATAAATTTCAAAAGCCATTGTTTAATTCGAAACTCTTTTCCCGACTCGGTCCCTTCGGGAACTATCATCACTGTTACATTTTTAGAAAACATTCTATCACTACATCATTTTATTGAACAAATCTAAAAGCCGATTTAAATCTTCAGCTCCATAATATTCAATTTCAATCTTGCCTCTTTTTAACCCATGATTGATTTTAACCGAAGTACCCATCATTTGTTTTAATTTATTTTCAACATCTATAATTTCAGGACTAATAACTTTTGACGTCGATTTACTTTTCTTTTTTGCACCAACTTTTTTCTCAACAACCCTCACTGAAAGAGATTCGGTTACAATCCTGTGAGCTAATTTTAACATTTCTTCTTCGGTCTCAATCGCTAAAATAGCTCGTGCATGCCCCTCGGACAAACGACCATCCTGTATCATTGTTTTGATTGATTCAGGAAGAGTCAACAAACGCATAATATTTGTTACCGAAGTTCGAGACTTTCCTATTTTCTCAGACAATTTCTGTTGTGTTAAGTTGCATTTTTCAATCAACGCTTTGTAAGCTTCGGCAACTTCCAAAATATTCAAATCTTCCCGTTGAACATTTTCTATCAGAGCTAATTCAAGCATACGGTTATCATCGACATCATCCATCAAAACTACCGGCACTTCATTTATACCGGCTAATTTTGATGCTCTAAAACGCCTTTCACCAGCAATAATTATATAACCGAACTGAGTTGCTTTAACAATCAATGGCTGGATAATCCCATTGATTTTTATTGATTGAGCCAATTCATGTAAAGATGCATCATCAAAATCATGACGCGGTTGATTTGGATTAGGAGCCAGCTCTTCAAGTGGAAGATATTTTAATTTCTGTTGAACTTCCGTCTTTTTCCCATCGGGACGGATAAGTGCCTCCAGTCCTTTTCCTAATACTACTTTACTCATGAAGCTAATACCTCTCTTGTAAACGCCATATAATTTTCAGCTCCGGTGGAAAGAACATCATAAAGTATGATAGGTTTCCCAAATGACGGCGCTTCCGATAAACGAACATTTCGTGAAATAACTGTATTATAAACTTTTCCTTCAAAATATTTTCTTACTTCATCCGATACTTGCTTTGCCAAATTCAACCGACCATCATACATTGTAAGTACCGCCCCCTCTATTTTAAGATTGGGATTGAGATTATCTTGTACAAGCTTAATTGTATTGACAAGCTGACTTAATCCCTCCAGAGCATAATACTCACACTGGATAGGTATGATTACTGAGTCCGATGCTGTCAAAGTGTTAATCGTTAAAAGGCCCAACGATGGTGGACAGTCAATAACAATATAATCATAGTCATCTTTAATTTCTTGAACTAATCTTTTCAAACAAGTCTCACGTGATATCATATTAACCAGCTCTACCTCGGCACCAACTAAAGAAATCGACGATGCAACTAAATTAAGATATTTCAAATCAGTCGGCTTAACTACTTCCTTAAGAGAACATTTACCAATAAGAGAGTCATAGACCGATAAATCTATTATATTTTTATCGAAACCTACCCCGCTGGTAGAATTTGCCTGCGGATCCATATCTATAAGACAGGTGCGAAATTCTGCAGCCGCCAAGCAGGACGATAAATTAACAGCTGTCGTTGTTTTACCTACACCACCTTTTTGATTGGCGATTGCAATTATTTTTGACAATATAATTCTCCAAATACAAATTTTTTATCTGTTGCTATTGTTTATATTTAACTACTTAGCTAAAAGTAATCAATTAAAATTATGAATAAATTTTAATTATTAAAGATAGTAAAGGATTTTGAGGGATTATCTGTTTGTGTTGAATAACAATAGGTTGCGAGCTTATAATTTAATTTACTAACATTAAATTCAGGAGTAGAATAATAAATAAAGGTTCCGTTATTATTTAACAAACTCATTATTTGATTCAGCATTTTTTGGTTGAGCTTAACTAAACGCATTGTAATTAGATCAAAAGAAACAGGAAATTGTATCTGTTCAAAAGTATCAGTATATATATTTGATTTATAAGACATTTGTAGAAGCATCCGGCGAAGTGCCCCAGCTTTTTTTTGGCGTCTGTCAACAAGATTAGATTTTTTTACTCTTTCTGTTAATATTATCGGGATAGATGGAAAACCGCCTCCAGAGCCAATATCAAGATAATTATCAAAATTATTATTTTGAATATACTCAAGAGGATAAATTGATTCGGCGACTAACTCAATCAAGCCGGACTCAATTGTTTCACGTGAAACAAGATTAAGATTTCTGTTTTCTTTTTTTAGTAACTGAAAATATATTTCAACTTTATCTGTTAAATTATATTTCGATAATATCTCTTCAGGATTAATAATTAATAATGGCTCATTGCACATCATTTAAAGCCTTATATCTTAATAACTGGACAGATAATACAGATAAATCTCCCGGAGTAACGCCTTCAATTCGCCCAGCCTGCCCCAAGGACACTGGTTTATACCTGATAAATTTTTCCAATGCCTCTGTCTTTAATCCAACCAGGGAAGAAAAATCAAAACCTTGTGGAATTGATTCAGATTCCATTTTCTTAAATTTCTCAATCTCTCGCTGTTGCCTATCAACGTACCCGCTGTACTTAACCTGAATAGCTACTCTGGATAATATAAAATCATCAAGATCAATATCAGGAATATACTGTTTTATATATTTTATTGCATCATCAACAGAAACTCCGGGCTGTTTTACCAAATTTTCCAGACTTACGTTATCTATTTTTTGATATCTTTTCCCAACTTCACCCAAATCACTAACTTTTACCCTTACAGTGCTTATCTTTTTTATTGTGTCAACTGTTCCTTTATTAATAACAGTATATTTTTTGATTTCTGCTTTATCAATAAGAGAATATTTTTCCCCATATTTGATCAACCTATCCTGAGCATTATCTTCGCGAAGAGTAAGCCTATATTCGGCTCGAGATGTAAAAAGCCGATATGGTTCTGTGGTAGAACGAGTTGTTAAATCATCAATCATAACCCCAATATATGCCTCGGCTCTATCCAAAATAAACGGTGGCTCTTTCTCTATATAAAGCACCGAATTTACTCCCGCCATAAGCCCTTGTCCAGCAGCTTCTTCATA
>QNAD01000220.1 GCA_003641345.1 Candidatus Zixiibacteriota bacterium
AATAGTTGATTTGACAGTTACTTACCTCTAAAATTTTTTTTTAAGCTGCTCTACTCTTGCTTTGTTATCAATCAAAGATATTTTTTATCAAAATTTAGCCCAACGAGGAACACGCGGGAATGGGATTACGTCACGGATATTCTGCATTCCAGTAATATACATCAACGCCCTATCAAAGCCCAAACCAAAACCGGAGTGAGGACAACTACCATATTTACGGATATCAAGATACCACTGATAGTTTTCCATATCAGCCATTCCTTTTTGTTTGATGCGGTCTGTCAGGACATCCATTCGTTCTTCACGCTGACTACCACCGATTATTTCGCCGATACGTGGAACCAAAACATCCATTGCCCGCACCGTTTTGCCGTCATCGTTGACACGCATGTAAAACGATTTGATTTCTTCGGGGTAATCATAAACAATAACCGGTTTTTTAAATGTCTTTTCAGTCAAGTACCGTTCATGTTCAGACTGTAAATCAATACCCCATTTTACAGGGAATTCAAATTTATTTTTAGCTTTTCCCAAAATTTTGATTGCTTCGGTATATGGCAATCTTTCAAATTCAGAACTTACAACATGTTCCAGAGTTTGGCGGACTTCTTTATCTATCCATTGCCCGAAGAAATCCATTTCATCTTTGCAATCTTCCAATGCAAATTTGAACAAATGTTTCAGAAAATCCTCAGCTAAATCCATATTGTCTTCGAGTTCTGCCCATGCCATTTCCGGTTCAATCATCCAGAATTCTGATGCGTGGCGAGTAGTATTTGAGTTCTCCGACCGAAAAGTTGGTCCAAAAGTATAAATATCACCTAAAGCAGTTGCTAAAAGCTCCCCTTCAAGCTGACCGGACACAGTCAGGTAAGCTTCGGCTTCAAAGAAATCCTCTTTCCAGTCAATTTTTTTGTCTTCGGTCAGAGGAATATTTTTAAAATCCAAAGTTGAGACTCTGAACATATCGCCTGCACCCTCACAATCCGAAGTGGATATCAGAGGAGTGTGGATATAATAAAAATCTCTCTCCTGATAATATCTATGGATGGCGTAAGCTAATTTTGACCGTATTCTATTGACCGCCCCGAAAGTGTTGGTACGAGGTCGAAGGTGAGCTATTTCGCGAAGGAATTCATAACTGTGTCTTTTTTTCTGGAGTGGGTAAGTGTTATCTGCCTCGCCAATCATGTTTATCTCGGAAACCAGAATTTCATATTTTTGTCCCTTGCCTTCGGATAAAATCAATTTCCCTTTCATTCTTACCGAGGCACCGGTCAGAATTTTTTCCAGATCAGGATATTTTTCCGGATTATCAATCACGCCCTGAATATTTCCCATACATGAGCCGTCATTAATTTGCACAAAAGCAATATCTTTTTGGACTCTGATTGTTCTTACCAGCCCCAAGACAGTAATTTCAGTGTCAACCGGGATTTTATCATCGATAAGAATTTTTGCAATTCGGGTTCTGATTTTGTAATCCATAATATTTCTCCGGAAAATTTTATTAAAAAATTCTATTTATAGCTCTCAGAGATAATAAATATTTGTAAAACATGCAAGCATAATAGCATAGTAGTCCAAGCGGTGTGGTATCATTAGTTTATCGTATCTCTGTGGTAAAAAATGACAATTTGAAACTATTTATTAAGTAATTCGTATAATTATGCAAGACGACAAAATTAGCTCCTGCTTTAGATTATTTTAAGTGTTTCCAACTTAAAAACCCCGGTGGTATAGGAATCGGGGTTTTTTATTGCTGTTATTTATTAAAAAATGAGGGTGGATGGGATCGAACCATCGACTCCCTGCTTAAAAGGCAGATGCTCTACCACTGAGCTACACCCCCATCTTTAGGGCAAATAGTCGAACGCAAATTATAGTATCTTATAATTGATTGTCAACGAAATTAAAGAGAAAATTAGCGTATTTTTTTTAGAAAATATATTTTTCAAAAATAGTCAAATTTCATGACATATTGATGACAACCAAAATGTTAGAATTACTATCATAGAATCAACGATTGACAGTTATTTGAATGAGTTCATACCTCTCATAAATTGAAGGCGCCTAATAGGCGCCTTTTTTTTGGTTAAATTAGAGTTTGGGAACATAAAAAAAGCCCGCCTTGGCGGACTTTTTTGAAAATATATAAATATTTATAATTTACTGGATTATTTAACCCCAAGTAATTCAACGTCAAAAATCAACGTAGCATTAGGCGGAATTACCCCGCCGGCTCCGCGTGAACCATAACCGAGATCTGCAGGAATAATAAGAGTTCTTTTGCCGCCAATTTTCATCCCGGCTACTCCTTCATCCCAACCTTTAATTACTCTACCGGCACCAAGCGGAAAACTAAATGGTGTACCCCTATCAACAGAGCTGTCAAATTTTTTCCCTTTTTCACCTTTTTCATCAAGCCATCCTGTATAATGTACTTCGACTGTCATGCCGGCTTTTGCTTCACTACCCTCACCGAGTTCGACTTCAATATACTTGAGTCCTGATTCTGTTTCAATAACTTTTGCTTCCATAGCTTTTTCTGTTTTTTCCCCTTTCTTTGTTTCCACTTTCTTTATTTCCTCTTTCTTTGTTTCTTCTTTCTTATCAGCAGTATCTTCAGCTAATACTGAAACTGACAGAAGAGCAATTAGACTAAATAGGATTAAGAGTTTTTTCATTTTTTTCTCCTTTTATATGTTAATTAAAACCGTTTCTGTTCTTTTTGCTCCTGTTGAAATTAGGCATATTTTAACATTCAAAACATTAACAATATAATTCAAGTAATTTTTACAGTTTTCTGGTAATTTTTCAAAATCCGTTATTCCGGTTGAATGCTCTGGCCATCCGGGTAAAGTTTCATATATTGGTTTTACATAAGATAATTCAGCTAAATCAAGAGGAACTTCATTCAGCTTTTTACCATTTAGCTCATAAGCAGTACAGACTTTTATTTCATCCATTTTATCGAGTACGTCAAGTTTGGTGATAGCTATTGATTCAACTCCATTAATTCTAACAGCATGTTTTAAGGCTACCAAATCAAGCCATCCACAGCGTCTTGGCCTTCCGGTTGTAGCTCCAAATTCATCTCCGTTGTGTCTTAATAAATCACCGGTTTCATCTATCAATTCTGTCGGAAAAGGTCCGGCACCGACGCGGGTAGTATATGCTTTGACAATTCCAACAACCTCATCAATCATTTTAGGACCAACACCTAAACCAGTTAAGGCACCTCCGGTTGTTGTATTAGAAGAGGTCGCAAAGGGATATGTTCCCAAATCAACATCAAGCATACTGCCTTGAGCACCCTCAAACAGAACAGACTTTCCGTTTTGTTTAGCTTTATACAATTCTAATGAGACATCGACGGCTAATTCTTTAAACAAGGGAGTAATTTTCTCAAGTTCTATAAAAGTTTTTTCCAAATTAGAGCGTTCATCATCAGAGCCCGTCAAATATCTTTCTTTTAGTATTTTTTGGTACTCTAATCGTTTTTTAAGTCTTTCTGGAGAGAATAAATCAGCAACTCTGATTCCGTTGCGAGCAACTTTATCAACATAAGCTGGTCCTATGCCACGTTTTGTAGTGCCAATACTGGATGTACCTCTGTTATTTTCCTGTATGGCATCTATCAGTTTATGATAAGGAAGAACTAAATTAGCGGCAGGTGAAACAAAAATTCTGCCTTTATAATCAATTCCTTTTTTTGTAAGGATGTCAAGTTCTTCTTTTAAACCGAAAGGGTCAATTACAACTCCATTGCCAATATAGCATATTTTGTCAGGATGAATAATACCGGATGGGAGTAAATGAAGGATATATTTATTATCATCTACGCAAATAGTATGACCTGCGTTAGCACCACCTTGAAACCGAACAATTATATCGGCTTTAGCCGCCAACAAGTCAACTACTTTACCTTTTCCTTCGTCACCCCATTGGCAACCGACAATGATTCTGTTTTTGTTCATACTTCCTTTGCCTTTAACACTTTTTATATTCTTCTACAAGAGAAAACAGAGAGTTTACTAAAATTGTTTTGCCGGTACCACTAACAGTTGAAAAAGGGATAGGATTAATATCGAATTCATTTTCCATCTG
>QNAD01000221.1 GCA_003641345.1 Candidatus Zixiibacteriota bacterium
AATATCACCATTGTGAATTTATTCACAGTAATGAAATATAACCGACAAATATATAAATTAGGTATCTGTTGTCAACCGATTTTACAATAATTTTCCCTTGTTACTCAATGACTTACAGTCTATGTTAAAATTATTCAAGATTACAATTATCTTATTACTACTAATTAGGATGCTAATGGATATCTTAAACAAATAAATTCTAATAAAATTGATTTTGACTTTTATGAATGGTTATACGTACATAAGTAAGAACAACTTAAGGAGAACAGATATTATCACTAATTTTGATCTCGTTGCTTAGCCTCCCTATTTATCCATTAAACCCAACTGTTCAGGACACATTGAATCCAACCAATGTTCATGTTACCGTAGGACTTAACGGTCCCAATTCGCTTCTTACTGCCGGACCGGAATTTACTTTGAAATATGAATGGATGGTTTCCCATCCGATTGTAATTAGATCATCCCTTGATTATAAATATAGTACAATCAACTCCAATCTTTTTCCTCAGGGGAAAATGCATTCGTTCGTGACATCGCTTGAGACCTTTACTTATCGCGGTACAGATAAAATGACCGGCTACCTTGGCATTGGCATTGTATATTCAATGAATAATTTTCACCCAAACCAAATTTCCTCAGACTCACTTTTTAATAATCATAATATTTCTAAAGTTGAGATAAAAAACAAACTCGGTTACAGGCTTATATTAGGAATGAGAATTAAAAAATCTTATTCTGTTGAAATTGGCATTACTGAGATTAAAACTGATTTTATTTATACAACAGTATTAAATAATTCTTCTTATTTTGAAACTTTGCAAAAAGCACGAATAAGTGATTTTAGATTTACTCTTGGATACTTAATTCCGTTCAAAGTATTTTAATTTTGAAAATACTTAGACAAAAAAGATTTCCTAAAATCTTCAAACCTGTTTTCCTCGATTGATTTTCTAATATTTTTCATCAAATTCTGAAAGAAATAAGTCGAATGATAAGAAGCCAAAACCATCCCAGTAATTTCTCTTTGATTGTAAAGATGCCTGATATATGCCCTGCTATATCTTTGACAAACTTTGCAGTCACAATTCGGGTCCAAAGGTTTGTCATCATTGGAATATTCAGCATTGCGATAAACTATCGGTCCCTCCGACGTAAACACACAACCTGTCCTTGCATTTCTTGTAGGCAAAACACAATCAAACATATCGACTCCGTATGATACAGCCATCAATAAATCTTCAGGATATCCAACCCCCATAAGATAACGCGGTTTGTCCTCCGGAAGATATTGAATCGTATATGCCAGCATTTCTTCCATCTCTTCTTTTGTCTCCCCAACCGACAAACCACCGATTGCATTACCCGGAAAATCAAGAGATACAATCTGCTCAGCAGAAATAGTTCGCAGTTCTTTGTAAACCGAACCCTGCACAATACCAAACAGGCTTACGTCTGTTTGGTTCGTTTCATTAAGACGCTGATGTTCAACAAAACATTTTTTCGCCCAATCATAAGTTCGATTAACGCCAGCCATCGCCAAATCTTTATCAGCAGGATATGGAACACACTGGTCAAACGCCATAATTATATCCGCTCCGATATCATGCTGAATCTGCATGACTTTTTCAGAATCAAAAAAATGACGGGAGCCGTCAATATGCGACTGAAACTCAACTCCTTCGTCGGTAATTTTGGCAATATCTTTTAAAGAAAAAACCTGAAACCCACCGGAATCAGTTAATGTCGGTTTATGCCAAGCGTTAAACGATGCTAACCCGCCCTGATTTTTTATGATTTCAGTTCCGGGCCTGAGATATAAATGGTATGTATTGCCCAAAATTATTTCGGCACCGCATTCCTCCAAATCCTGTGACGTAAGCGCTTTCACTGCCCCAGTCGTACCAACCGGCATAAACGCCGGCGTTTGAAATTTCCCATGAGGAGTTATAACCTCTCCCCTGCGAGCTTGGTTATCTTTCGTTGAAATAGATAGAATTTTATCAGTACCTGACATAAATTATTCAAGCACCTGTTCAATGGCATCCTGCACATTAACAACACCATTCAAAACAATTTTCTTGCTCGGTATCTGAATTTTATTCACAGAAGGAAGCAAAACTTTTTTGAATCCCATTTTTTCCGCTTCAATAATCCGCCTATCCATCATTGACACCCCGCGTACTTCGCCGGATAATCCAACTTCGCCGGTTACAACCGTATCTGGTGCAACAGGTTTATTTAATAAAGATGATATTATCGCAACCATAATTGGCAAATCCAAAGCCGGTTCTGATAGTTTCAATCCACCGGCAATTGAGACAAAAACATCATGAGTTGCCATCGGATAATCGTATCTTTTTTCTAAAATTGCCAAAAGCAAAGCTAATCTTTTATTATCAAATCCACCAGCAACTCGCTGTGGATTGCCATAATTAGCAGAGCTTACCAAAGCTTGAATCTCCACTAATATCGGGCGACTCCCTTCGCAAATAGCAGTTACCACTGACCCGATTTTAGTTGCATCTAAATTATCGGAAAGAAATATAGTCGAAGGATTTGTTACCTCGGTTAAACCTTCAGGTTTCATCTCAAACAAACCAATTTCAGAAACAGAGCCAAACCTATTTTTATTAGCCCGAAGCATCCGATAAAGATGTGTACTGTCTCCCTCGAAATATACTACAGTGTCAACCATATGCTCTAAAACTTTGGGTCCGGCAACCATCCCATCTTTTGTAACATGACCAATCAAAAACAGAGCAATCGCTTTGGATTTTGCTAAATTGATCAATTGATTAGCCGCTTCTCTGACCTGCCCAACTGTTCCTGGAGGCGAGTCAAACATAGAAGAACTAAGCGTTTGAATAGAGTCGATCATAACAATTTTATATCCATTGGAATCTATAAGCTGAGTTATCTCTTCCAGGTTGGTAGCATTAACAGCCGTTATGAGATTTCCTTTTATTCCCAGACGGTTAGCTCGTAATTTTATCTGCGGTAAAGATTCCTCTCCCGTTATATACAAAACCGGTAAATTATTCTTTGAATACGCATCAGCCGCCTGCAAAATCAATGTCGATTTCCCAATCCCCGGTTCACCACCAAGTAAAACAGTCATTCCCGGAAGTAACTGACCTCCCAATACTCTATCAAATTCAAGAATACCACTTTTATATCCCTCGTAAGATTCCAGTTTAATATTTGGAATAACTTGCTTCTCATTACTATTTGAAGAAAATTTCACAGCTGTTTTTTTAACCGGTATTTTTTCTTCGATTAGTGAATTCCACTGGTTACATTCTTTACACTGCCCCTGCCACCGAGTATGTTCTGCACCACATTCGCTACAAAAATAGGCAGTTTTAATTTTTCTTGAAGTTACCATTACCTTACCTTAATTGGTCCATGGGATTTCCCATTAATAAATTGTTGTACAACTTCGTTCTCACATTTTTTAATTTCATCCGGACTTCCGTCAAATTCAATACACCCATTATACAACATAATTACCCTACTGGCAATTTTATAAACTGAAATCATATCATGAGTAACTATCAACGAAGTAACATTTAATTTTTTATTCAAATCCACTATCAATTCATTAATCAAATCAGCAGTAACTGGGTCCAATCCAGTGGTTGGCTCATCGTATAGCAAAACTTTCGGATTACTTGCAATCGCCCGAGCAAGCCCTACCCGTTTGCGCATCCCTCCTGACAATTCCGAAGGTGACTTATCAGCGGCATCCGATAAACCAACTAAATTTAGTTTTTCTTCTACAATTTTTTCAATTTCATCAGCTTTAAATAAACGGGATTCTCTCAAGCCCAACCCAACATTATCCTTAACTGAGAGAGAATCAAACAAAGCGGCTGACTGAAACACCATTCCAATCTCACTTCTGATTTTTATCAACTCTGAAGAACTTAGTTCATTCAAATTTTTAGTGCCAAAATAAACATCACCACTGTCAGGTTTTAATAGTCTGGTGATCGACTTAAGAAAAACAGATTTGCCACACCCTGACTGGCCAATTATAGCCAAAGACTCACCTTCTTTTATCTCAAGATTTATTCCCTGAAGAACCACCTGAGAATT
>QNAD01000222.1 GCA_003641345.1 Candidatus Zixiibacteriota bacterium
CCCAAGCGGCATCAAAGTTTTTGATAACGCTTCCTGAGACACGCCCCATAACACGTAAGATTGGTCACGGCTACCATCATTACCTTTGCGAACAGTATAACGGTGGTTATTCTCAAGTTTTTCAATTTTAGCATAATGTCCGGTAGCTATATAATCACAACCCAATTCTTTTGCTTTCCGCAAAAAACTATTCCATTTGACTTCGGAATTACAACGAACACATGGGTTGGGAGTACGCCCTTTATTATATTCTGAGATAAAATCATTAATGACTGTATCACGAAAATGCTCTGACATATTTAACACATAAAAAGGTGCATCAATCGAGTCGCAAACCAAACGACAATCAGTAATAGAATCAATAGTACAACAACGACCGTCTTTATAAATATCTCCCCCAACATCGACATAATCCCATAATTTCATATGAGCACCGACAACCTGATAGCCCTGTTCTTTAAGGAGTAAAGCCGCCACCGATGAATCCACACCGCCTGACATAGCAACCAGAACTTTTTCAGCCATAACTCTTATTTCGTTTTATTATATATTGGTGAAATGGACCTCAGCCGTTCAACTATCGGTGGTAATTTTTCAAGAACATAATCCAACTGTTCTTTGGTAGTTGACCTTCCCATCGAAAACCGAATTGCCCCCTGAGCTGTCAAAGCAGGAATCCCCATCGCTGTCAAAACATGCGATGGTTCTACCGCTCCCGATGCACATGCCGAGCCTGACGAAACCGCTACACCTTCAATATCAAGACCCAAAACCAAAGATTCCCCTTCAGCACCGACAAACGAAACATTTAAAGTTTGTGGAATCCTATTCTCTTTAGGGCTATTGAGATGAACATCCGGAATTTTTTCATTTAAGCCAGCCATAAAATAATCAGCCAGTTCGGATATTTTTTTAAAATCTTTCACTCGTTTTTTTTCAGCAATCTCTAAAGTTTTTGCTAAACCGACAATTCCTGCAATATTTTCAGTACCCGGTCTGCGTTTTTTTTCATGAGAGCCGCCGTAGAAAAGCGGTGAAATTTTTTGGCCCGATTTAATAAATAATGCTCCTGTTCCTTTGGCTCCATAAATTTTATGACCTGTCAATGAAAGCAAATCAACGCCCATCTCTTTGACATCGACTTTAATCTTGCCGATTGATTGTACAGCATCAGTATGAAAGAGGCATTGTTTCTCAGATACAGCCGAAGCAAGCTCTGAAATATTGTTTATAGCACCGGTTTCATTATTGGCATGCATCACAGAGACTAAAAAAGTATCGTTTTTAAGGAGAGATTTAAGCAATTCAGCAGATGAACAACCATTTTTATCTACCGGTAATAGATTTAAATCAAAACCTAAGTTGCTTTGCAAATATTCAGCTGATTCTAAAACAGCAGGATGTTCTGCGGCTCCTACAATTAGATGATTCTTTTTCCCTTTAAAATGAAAAGCCGTACCCATAACCGCAATATTATCAGACTCGGTTCCACCCGACGTAAAAAAGAGTTCCTGAGGTTCACAGTTTATAATAGATGCAATTTTTTCTCTTGAATTTTCCAAAGCAACTTTGGCATCCCGTCCGAAATTATGAACTGAGCTGGCATTCCCAAAAGTCTTGAGCTGAAAAGGATGCATAGCTTCGACAACTTCCGGATCAACCGGAGTAGTTGCATTATGATCTAAATAAATTGATTCCATAAATATTCCTTCTTTTTGCTAAACTACACAGAAATTAATTATTTTATAGAAAAATTGCATAGCTTAGAAGGCGTATAATATAGTAAAATGCCACCTATCTGCAAAGTCATATTTCTCGGTTTTTATCCTACGGGCATAATCAACCCTAATTGGTCCGGCTGGACTAACTAATTGAAAACCGGTTCCGTAACTTACAGCCAAATCTTTGAATTCAAATTCCCGATGGTCAGAAAAGCCATTACCAACATCAACAAAGATTGACTGCCAAAGCGGAAAATTTCTAAACAAATCATTTAACACAGGAATAACTGAGAAAATCTGAAGAGTCTTCCATCTAAATTCCTGGTTATATAGCAATGCAAAATCAGCTCCAAAAGGATTATCATCAGCACCTACAGGACCCAAACTGTTTTCCCTAAAACCCCTTACAGTATTAGCTCCCCCCAAATATAATCTATCATTGATAGGTACTTCTTTTGAATCTCCAAATGCTTCAACCATACAAATTTTCATCCTTGCCGCCGCAACCCAACCTGGCCAGACAATTTTATAACGCGACCAACCTGCTTCCATATGAGTAAAACTGGCATCACCTCCCAAAAAACCACCGACATATTCACCCATGAATTCAGTTACTGACCCCCGAGTCGGAATAAACAAATTGTTACGGCTATCTCTTCTATAAGTAAAATATATTTTCCTTCTAACTGAGATTCTATTTTCTTCTTTAATAATCTCTGCTAATTCTTCAGAAACACCCGATATTTTTACTGACTCATATTGAAGTCCTAAATTTGTTATAGTTTTATCCCCAATTTTTTTCTGAGTCGCTACCGAAAAAGACCATGACCCAATTTTATAATCCTGAACCGGATCTTTGATAATAGGTTCTAACTCTCCGGTTATAGAAAGAGGCATCCTTATACCAAATAACCATGGCTCGGTAAATCTTGCTCGATAACGATGAGTAACTAATTGGATGTCGTCACCTAAAGACAAAGAATAATCAGCAATAATATTCGCCTTTCGTGAGCCGATAAAATTTCTGGTTCCAATTCCGGATGAAATATCCCAGATTAAATCTTTATATTCAGATTGACCGGCACCAGTTTGAAAAGTAAAATATTGCGGTTTTCTGTTTCTTAATCTGAGAGTAAAATCCGGATGTAAACGGTCAGGGTTATTAGTACTTTGTTTAAGTTGTAAAGTTGTAAAGTATCCTGACTCGTACAACCTTCGCTGTGAATCAATAATTGTTTTACGACGGTAAAGATTATCTTTTTTAATTTTCAATTCTCTTCTGGCAGTATATTCAGGATAAAATCTTAACCCATCAATTTCCACATCGCCAAAATAAACCAAAGAATCTGAATTAATATTAAAATTAATTTCAGCATCTATTGCAGAAGTATCTATTTGAGAGTTAATAACTGCATACGGATAGCCATTATTAGCCAAAATAGTTTTCATCTCAAACTCAACCGCTTGAATAGAAAAAATATTTATCGGTTTCTCTTTTTTTAGATCACCGGCAATACCAATGAAATCATTATAAAATTTTTCAGGATAATCTCCTGATATAATTTTCTCTCCATAAAAATATTGCTTTCCTTCATGAATCTGCAACCTGACCAAAGCAGATGAATCGGGAAGCATTTCAAAAGACTCAACCATTCTAACGTTTAGAAAACCTTTAGTCAGGTAAAGATATTTAATCTCAAGCGAATCTCTTTCGGGGGTTTCTCTCTGTATTTTGCGGCGCCTATCTCCTTTGATTGTTAGCCATAAAGTATTTTCACGAGAATACATTCTTTTTTTTATATGACCTTCAGATAAAAATTCATTTCCTTCAATGACTATTGAATCAATAGCAGGCTTGCTTCTCAACCATCTCAAATAACTTTTATCCATCGCCGAACTTTTAACAGACAACACCACGATAAGAATAGAAGAAATTGTCAAAAAATATAATAATTTATAAATAATTCTTACCATGCAAATTCCAAGTGTAGTTTTAAGTTTAAGTGATATAATTGTTCTTCATCTCTTCGCCCCTCAACCAAAAAGGATTTACTAAAACGGTATTCAAAACCAACTTCCTGTCCACTCTGTCCAGACAAGGGAGACTTTCCATAAACATATAATCCTGGCGTGGTATAAAAACCAACTGTAATCCTTGTAGCTAAAGGATTATTTTCCTGTCCATAATACGGTTCAATTTCAAAAGTTTCTACTCCTATTCCAAGCTGATTCAGTTGACGGATTCCAATTTGCGACACCTGAGTTGATAACAGACCAGTTAACCTGTTTTCTATTTGCCCGCTTGTAGAGATAGAATCAGAAGCGTAATAGTTCCCAACAATCATCGGAATTATATCCTCATTGGAAAAATTTGAACCA
>QNAD01000223.1 GCA_003641345.1 Candidatus Zixiibacteriota bacterium
CCTGAATACTCTTTGGTCTCAGCCTGGGAAATTCCTCTCTATGTTATTATGGGTGGAGTAATGAGTGTTCTTGGTGTTACTTTTACTCGCCTGTTAGATTTTATCGAAGATGCTTTTGAAAAAATTAAAGTAAATTCATTGTTAAAACCTGCAATTGGTGGGCTGCTTCTGGGAGTTATTGCAATTTTTTACCCACAAATTTTAGCTGATGGTTACGAAACTATCAAATTAACCCTCGAAGGAAATATGCCGTTAAAATTGTTATTGGTTTTGATTGTTATGAAATTACTGGCAACTTCAATGACATTGGGGTCAGGGAATTCCGGTGGAATATTTTCTCCTTCCTTATTTATGGGGGCAGTTGCTGGAGGAGCTTATGGTATTTTAGTTAATTATCTGTTCCCTGATGTTACTGCAACGCCTGGAGCTTATGCGTTGGTCGGCATGGCAGGTATGGTTGCCGCAACGACTCATGCACCCATTACTGCATTGTTAATAATTTTTGAGATGACTTCTGATTATCATATTATTTTGCCACTGATGGTAACGGTTGTATTTTCGGCTTTAGGGGCTGGGAAATTATATGAGCACTCTATCTATACTATAAAACTTGCCAAAAAAGGAATTAATATCAAAGGTGGTAAAGATATAAATGTTCTCCGTTCCCATAATGTTTCAGTAGTGATGGATGAAACTTTTCAAACAATACCGTCAAATATGTCTCTTGCAAAAATTCTCCATACCATAGAACATGCCAATGAATCATACTTTATTGTAACTGACAAAGATGATCTTATGTGTGGAGTTTTATCTTTTAGAGACATAAGATTATTGTTAACTCAACATAGTCTTGATTATTTAATTATTGCTCAGGATGTTGTTAAGACAGATACTGTCTCAGTTACAAAATCATGTACGCTTGAAGAAGCTTATCAGTTATTTAATTTACGGGACTTGCAAATGATGCCGGTTGTTGAAGACAAAAACAGTAATAAAGTAATAGGTGTCATACGACGAGAAGCTTTGATGAATTATTATAATAAAAAATTAATCGATACTCTCCATAGATAGCAATTACTTCTTAATATATCTCGGTTGATGTTGGGGTAATATAATATCAAATTTTGTACCATTTCCTTTTTTTGATTCAACCGTTATTTTTCCATTATGAGAGTCAATAATTTTTTTGCAATTGAATAACCCCAAACCATGCCCTTTTTTCTTAGTTGTGTAATGCAGGTTGAAGATTTTTTTAAATTCAGCATCAGATAATCCAATCCCATTGTCGGAAATTGTAATAATTATTAATTCATTTTGTGAATCATAATCAGCTTTCAATATTATCTCAGGTTCAAATGTTCGATTAGCCGCATTTTCAGAAATTGCCTTTTCCTGAACGGCATCGGCGGCGTTTTCCATCAGCTGTGTGAGTAATTGTTGAATTTGAATAACATCAAGTTCCACTAAAGGCAAATCTTGATTTATATTAATTATTAGATTTATATATTTAAATTTGTTTGATGCTTTTAAACTAAGAATTGTTTCTTCTATTATCTGGTTAAAGTCGTATGTAACAAACGAAATTTCGGGTTGCGCTAAATCAGATAGAGAAATTATATAATCATTAATTTTATTGATACTGTCGCTTATCGTGCTATTGTTAAATTTAGCTTTTTCATATTCTTTTTGGTCTAAATGCCTTTTTAAAAGTTCTTGATTATTTGTCAGAACTGTTAACAAATTATTCATTTTATGAGCAATTGTATTAGTTATTTCTCCTTGAGCAACCAGTTTCTCAGATAAAATTATATATTTTTCATTGATTGTTCTTTCAGTAATATCTTCAACATAAATTAAAATTCCTGTCTGTCGTTTGGGAAGTCTTACTTTTGGAGATATTTTAACTGATAAAACTTTTTCCATGTATCCGGTATCATGATAGAATAGTGGTTCTGAGAAAGTTTTATATGATGTAAAAGCAGTACCGATCATATATCTCCAACTTGCTTGTTCACTTTCAGGAAAAAGATTCATTAAAGTAGGTAAATTATCTTTATCTTCAAATTTATTATCATTAGCATTGATATCAAAAATCTCAAGAGCGGCATTGTTCATTAAAAGGATTTCTCCATTTTCATTCAAGAGAATAATTCCCGAAGGTACAGCATTTAATGTCGATTCAATTATATTTAACTGAATTATTTCATGGCTTTGTGGATTATTTTTAGTAAGATATTCCACCCATTTACAGAATTGTATGATAAAACTATAAATCGGTCTGGAATGTTCTGCTTGAAGATTTAATTTTTCAATGTACAAAACATGACAATTTGAATTTATATTGATAGGTATGAAAAATCTATGAGTTGTCTTGCCTGGTAAATTAGAGAATTGGTCATTACTATTTAAGTCTTTTAAATTATCTTCATATTGAAAAGGTTTGGCACTGTTTATAGTGCGTTTTATCAATGATTTAATAGTATGTGAGATGTTATCAAACTCAAAATTCAGGCTGTCGTCTTCTGATATTATTTCAAAATGCTGAAAAGATTCTTTGGTTACAATAAAAGCTGTATCATAAGAAATCATAATATTTAGTTTTTGTAAAAAATGTTTTAGAAAGAGATTCAAGTCTGTACATTGAGCACAACTGGTTGCTAATTCTGATAATATTTTCCAAATATCTTCTCTTGTTAATCCATTTAAATTTGTGAGTTCTATTTCAACAAATTTATCTATTAAACAGGCGACAATTTCATCTGTTGTAGATTTATCTAATGAATTGGATTGATTGGATTCAGAAGAAATTGAGTGAATATTTTTTATCCCATTTATCATAAAATAGTACTTCCTAAGTAAATAAAATCCAAAAACTTACTGTATCTTATAATTATCGGTTATAATTGGTGAATTATTATTAGAAAACGGAGGTTTTTGTAATTGAGTTGATTATTAATTTTAGGATAATTTTAAATATTAGCCGTTTTTTTATTATGATTATCTATTTCTAAGAATTTAAAACCCAAATGGCAATTTTGAAAAAGTAATATGTTTTACTATAATTTGTATTTCTAAATATTAAAAAGAACGTGAAAATCTAACGTAAGTTTTTACTTTATTATTTTCAGCACCATCTAATCTTGTTGCAATATTAACTCTGAAATCATAGTCGAATAACAATCCAACTCCGATATTATGCTTAACTTCATCATCGTCGCTAAAATTTTCATTTTGGGTGATTTGACCAGCATCCCAAAAGAGTGAAAGCCCAAAATCTGATCTCGGAAAATTAAGTAGATATTCAATATTCGTCATCCAGAATTTATTACCTATAAACTCTTTGTGGCTATAGCCTCGTAATGTTCCAAGTCCGCCAAGATAAAACTTTTTATACATCGGTAAATATCCATCGCTGGCACCATACGTTCCAGATAATTTCACTAATATTCTTTTGTTAAGTCTTTGGAATCTTGTCAAAGTTGTCTGGTGACGAGTGTAATGAAAATCAGAATTTAAATCAGGATGAGATTTTTCATAAACGGAATTAAAATAGAACCCTGAATATTTATACGGTTTTTCTTTGTCTGTATTATCAAAATTCAAACGCAGAGTTAAAGTTCCATTATTAGTGGTGTCGATTTCTGTGATTGAGTTTGAACGATATGTTTCTGGAGCAGTTCCAAAATTAGCGTCAAAGTCTTTACTACTACCGAATATAGCCCACAATTTAGGATGGCTGTTTAGCCAGTTAGTTTTTTCAAAACGATAGCGAGCTTCAATAGAAACCTGTTCAATAGGTTTGAATTTAATAAAGGCTGTGCCGCCTTCGGCTTCATAGTAATCTTTGAAATCTTCAGCCGCCATTAATGCAAAAACCAAATTTTCATTGTCATGAAGCAGCCAATCATCATTAGAGGCTAAGCGACGATAAATTTCGCCTCCAATTGATAATGGGGATGCTCTATAAAGAGTCTGCTCCAGTCCAATAAAAAATCTCGAACGTTCCGATGCAAAAGCGTAACCTGTTTTTGCCCAGAGGGTGGGGAGAAGAGAGTCTGTATCGTTATATTTAACGCCGACTAA
>QNAD01000224.1 GCA_003641345.1 Candidatus Zixiibacteriota bacterium
CCAGGTGGATCACTTATCGCTTTCGCTTAGTCACTGACGATCTATTGCCAACAACGAGTGATCATAGTTTACGGCGTGGACTACCAGAGTATCTAATCCTGTTCGCTCCCCACGCTTTCGTGCCTCAGCGTCAGTAGTAGTTTAGCGATCTGCCTTCGCAATTGGCGTTCTGTGTTATATCTACGCATTTCACCGCTACACAACACATTCCAACCACCTCAACTACACTCAAGAATGACAGTTTCAATGGCAATTTCCCCGTTGAGCGAGGAGCTTTCACCACTGACTTATCATTCCGCCTGCGCACCCTTTAAACCTAGTAAATCCGGATAACGCTTGCATCCTCCGTATTACCGCGGCTGCTGGCACGGAGTTAGCCGATGCTTATTCTTACGGTACCGTCAGCCTCGCTCACGAGCGAGGGTTTCTTCCCGTATAAAAGCAGTTTACAACCCGTAGGGCTGTCATCCTGCACGCGGCATGGCTGGTTCAGGCTTGCGCCCATTGACCAATATTCCTCACTGCTGCCTCCCGTAGGAGTCTGGTCCGTGTCTCAGTACCAGTGTGGGGGATCACCCTTTCAGGCCCCCTAGACATCGTAGCCATGGTGAGCCGTTACCTCACCATCTAGCTAATGTCACGCATGCCCATCTCTAACCGTCGGAACTTTGAGAATAAAAGATGCCAATTATTCTATTATGGGATATTAATTCAGATTTCTCTGAGCTATCTCCGAGTTAAAGGTAGGTTGCATACGCGTTACTCACCCGTGCGCCGGTCGTCAGCTCTCGATTGCTCAAGACTGTTACCCCTCGACTTGCATGTGTTAAGCCTGCCGCTAGCGTTCATCCTGAGCCAGGATCAAACTCTTCATTGTTGAAGATTTTAAGTACACTCAAGATTTACATTCTTATCTTTCTTTTTACCTTATGCTTCTTCAGTAATTCAAAGAACTTTATTCTAATTTTTTTCAAAATCGGGTTGCAAAAGTAATTACTCTTTTTTACCCACCAAGACTTTTTTTGGTTTTTTTTAAAAAATATTTTTTAGAACGGTTTCCTTATCAAAAAGGGAATGCAAAGATAAGACTTAATTCTTTCTACGAACAAGCTTTTTTTGACTTTTTTTACATTTTTTTTTGTATTACTATTTAAGTCTTTGGTTACTATGATTTAAAAAGAAATATTTTTTCAAATTAATTAATTTATTATCTTTGTGCCTCAATATATTTGTATGACAACACTGGTGATTATACCAACCTATAATGAAAAGGAGAATATTGATAAGATCATATTAAAGACTTTGTCTTTAGCTGAATATCTTCATATTCTGATTGTTGATGATAATTCACCGGATGGTACAGCTAATATTGTAAAAGACCTAATGAAAGAACATCCTAACCGGCTTTTCATCCTTGAGCGAAAAGGGAAACTCGGTTTAGGTACTGCCTATATTGCAGGATTCAAATGGGGCTTAGAACGAGGATACGAATTAATGAATGAGATGGATGCCGACTTTTCGCATCCACCGGAAAAACTAATTGACTTGCATGATGCCTGTGAAAAAGACGGTTTTGATGTAGCTATTGGTTCCCGATATGTAAAAGGAATTAATGTTGTCAATTGGCCACTAGGGAGAATTCTTATGTCATATTATGCCTCGGCTTATGTCAGGATGGTTACAAGACTTAAGATAAAAGATACTACAGCAGGTTTTGTTTGCTACCGAAGAAAAGTATTAGAGAATATTGGACTCGATCAAATTAAAATGAAAGGATACGGCTTTCAAATTGAGATGAAATTTAAAGCTTACAAACTCGGGTATAAGATTACGGAAATACCAATCATTTTTACAGACCGCCAAGAAGGAAAGTCTAAAATGAGCGGTGGCATATTCGGTGAAGCATTATGGGGTGTCATCAAAATGAAAGTTAAAAGTTGGTTTGAGAAATACGAGAGAAACGATGGCAAAGACACTCATTAAAAACGGAACTCTCATTTCTGAAAATCAAAGACAAAAAGCACATCTTCTTATAAATAATGGTGTAATTGAGAAAATTCTTGATTTTGACAAAGAAAATGAGATTGATTTTAGTGCAATAGATAAAATTATTGATGCCACAGGAAAATTTGTTATTCCCGGCATTATTGATGACCAAGTTCATTTTCGTGAACCGGGACTTACACATAAAGCTGATATTTATACAGAGTCGAAGGCTGCTATTGCCGGCGGAGTTACTTCATTTATGGATTTACCAAATGTAAAACCACCGTCAACAACCATTGAGCTTTTGGAAGAAAAGTATCGCATTGCTTCAGAAAAATCGTTAGCAAACTTCTCATTTTATTTAGGCACAACCAACGACAATCTTAAAGAATTGAGTCGTATCAACCCACGAGAAATTTGCGGCATTAAAGTTTTTATGGGTTCTTCCACAGGAAATATGCTGGTAGATAACCCAAAAACTCTGGAAGGAATTTTTGAAACTTCCCCTGTATTAATTGCTACCCATTGCGAAGACGAAGCCACCATTCGCAAAAATTTGGAAACAGCAAAACACTATTACGGAGAACATATCCCATTTAATCAACATCCCATAATCCGTTCGGCAGAGGCATGTTATCTGTCATCATCGTTGGCAGTAGAACTGGCAACAAAATATAATTCCCGCTTACATGTTTACCACCTGACAACAGCTAAGGAAATGGAATTGTTCGACAATACCGTTCCTCTTGAAAAAAAACGCATCACCACAGAAGTTTGTACGCATCATCTCTGGTTTGATGACACAGCTTATCAACGATTAGGTTCGTGGGCAAAATGTAACCCTGCCATCAAGACGGCAGCCGACAGAGAAGCCCTTATTGAAGCACTCAACAATGATAAACTGGATGTAGTGGCTACCGACCATGCCCCACACACTTTACAGGAAAAAGATAATTATTATCTGGAAGCCCCATCGGGACTTCCTATGGTTCAACATTCGTTCAATATTATGTATGAACTTTATTTTCGTGGTGAAATCACATTGGAAAAAATTATTGAAAAAATGTGTCATAATCCTGCCATTGCTTTTAATATTGAGAAACGCGGTTTCCTGCGGGAAGGCTATTATGCCGATATTGCCATTGTAGATACCGACACCGAATGGCAGGTAAACTTCGACAATATTTTATATAAATGTGGCTGGTCGCCACTAGAAGGACAAACCTTTTACTCAAAAGTAACCCACACTTTTGTAAATGGTAATTTGGTTTACGAAAACGGTCGCTTTTACGAAACCCACAAAGGACAACGACTCACCTTTAATCGTCAATAACCTATGGATACCCACCCATTATTTATCATTATTGACGATGTGCATCCCATTTTAATAACAGAACTGGAAAAAAGCGGTATTACCTGCCATTACCATCCACAAATAACCCGGAATGAATTACTAACCATTATTCATCAATATACGGGACTTGTGGTAAGGAGTAAAACTCCTATTGACCGCGAATTAATTGATGCTGCTTCCAATCTGAAAATTATAGGGCGTTACGGAGCAGGAATGGAAAATATTGATACGGACTATGCCGAAAGCAAAGGTATTGTTTGCCTGAATGCACCGGAAGGCAACCGCAATGCCGTGGCAGAACATACAATCGGGTTATTGTTTGCCCTGCTGAATAAAATATGTATTGCCAACCACCAAATAAAAAACGGCATTTGGGACAGAAACAATAATTGGGGACAAGAAATTACAGGAAAAACTATCGGCATTATCGGTTACGGGAATACAGGCAGCACATTTGCTAAAAAGTTACAGGGTTTTGATGTTACCCTATTGGCTTACGATAAATACAAGTCCGGATTCGGCAATGAATTTGTCAGGGAAACGGATATGGAAACTATTTTTGCAGAAGCCGATATTCTTTCGCTTCACATTCCACTCACTACGGAAACCAATAATCTGGTAAACCGTAACTTTATTGAACAGTTTCAAAAGCCGTTTATCCTGCTCAACACTTCACGCGGACAAATAGTCAATACTTCCGACTTGGTTGCTGCTATCGA
>QNAD01000225.1 GCA_003641345.1 Candidatus Zixiibacteriota bacterium
CCTCCCAATACTAAACGGTCAACAGCATTTGTCTGATTTTCCCATCCTGCATTTTGCGGACAAACGACATCTACATTACAAGAACCAGATTGTCCAAATTGTGAATCTTTCAACTGGTTATCTGTAAAATTTGTCCAACCTACAACATTTCTATAAGCATGAAAAATATCGGTTAATTGTAATTGAATATCTTTTTTGTCCACATAAAAAGGAACATATAATTCGATAGTAACCTCATCATCAGGAACTAAAGTTGTAGGAAGAACACCTGATGCCTTATTGTTTTTAGAAGTCATAGCACCTAATACAGAAGAATGATCTTTATTGTAAATATACAATTTTACACCATCCGGCAAATGATATTTACCAAAAATAAAATGTAAACTGTAAGCACCATTTGAACGAACTTTTAATCGCCAAATTTTATCATGATTGGATAGTTCATCCCAAACACCAATATTTTCAGGCGTATAAAACACTTTAAACCTTTTAGCAAAACGATAAGGAATCGGTTTTTTTTCTTTGAGATTAATTTCATCCTCCTGCAACATCTTATTCACATCAAAAGCAGGCATCTTCAAAATAGGAACAGTTGTTTTGAGATTTTGTTTACCAAAACTAACAGGCATTGTTCCATCAGTAATTTGTCCATAATTAAGGATCCAAAACAAACTAAGGATAAGAAAGATAGTGATTTTTTTCATACTTATTAAATTTATTTTACAAAACAATAGACGAAAGAACTCGCAAAAGGTTGCTTCAAGGTTCAAAAATAATTATTTTTTTAAGATAATTTCATCCAAAAGAGGGAAAATTAAAAATGGGCATCCCCTTTTTATTGAAAATGCCCATTAGGTATATAAACTTTAGGATTTATTTTATCAATGAAATTTTCTTAGTAATTGTATTATTTCCAATAGAAATTTTCACAAAGTAAATACCTGAATTCTCTGCACTCATGTCCAAGAATACTTTATTTACATTTGCTACTGTTTTTACATTAATCTCTTTACCAAGCATATCAAACACATCTACTGTTGCATCAGATGCATACAAGTCATTGAAGTCAATCATCACAATATCATGAGCAGGATTCGGATAAATCGTAATTATTCTATCCAAATCAACTGTTTCGTTACCAACGAGACAACCAACAATCTTTATTCCCAATGAAGTATTAATAGAATCATTTATTGCCATAGAAGCAGTTTTCCATCCGCCTTTCTTGCAGTATAAAGTACTCAATCCTCCTTGTCCCCGATCAGGTCCCATATAAACAACAAAAGTATCCTGTGGTGAACCATAATAAATTTGGTAACCAACATAAAACTTTTCATGAACAGGAATCGGATTATCAAATTCAATGGCTGTAAACATATAAGGTGTAAATGTACTTATCGGGAAATCCTGATAACCCAATGGTGTATTGATAATATTTCCTAGTGAATCTTCGCCCCAAACAGTGAAACGAACTTTGGCTCCGGAGGAGTTAGCTGCTGCTTTTACAACAGGAACAATAATCGCTCTGACACCGGAGAAAGTATAATTTACAAACCTGTCAGCATAAGCGGTTATATTTAAACTATTGTGTCCGGGAAAATAACCCCACTGTCCGCCCGTAGTCAGATGACGGAAGGTCAAAGGAATTTCGTTGGGCTGCACATTGGATATTGTATCACAGAAACCATTCGGATCAGGCCACTGCTGTGAAGTAACCACAATATAACTCGTTTTGGTTAGTGTGTCGCCATCAACAGAGTTAGAGGCTGCAAGAGTTACATCAAAAATACCCGGTGTAGAATATAAGATTCCTTGCGGGTGTTGGTCGGTAGATGTCCCGGGAAGCCCTCCTTGAAATGTCCAATCCCAAGAAACAGGATAACCCGATGATAAGTCCTCATAATTTACGGTATTGCCCTGAACAATCAAACGAGCAGTTGTCGCCTGAAAATCAGTATGAACCGTATCCATCTGTGACGGGTCAATTACATGAATATAAGCCGGTTTAAAGGCGGTGTCGTTGCCCAAAGAACTATAAACAATTAAAGTTACATCATAATCACCTACTGTACTATAAACAATCCCGGCAGGGTCAGAAAGTGTAGATGTAGGAGGTGTTCCTCCATCAAACGCCCACAACACAGAATCAATTACACCGGTAGAAAGATTTGTAAAATCAATACTGCCTCCCGCTAAAATTGTCGTTGGATTTCCAATAAAATCAGCATCAGTAGCATTCGTAGAATCCAAAACAGTAATATACCCAACTTTTGTAAGTGTATCGGTATAATTACCATCAGATGCTTCCAAAAAGACAGAATATGTTCCGGGAACATCATATTCAATGCCGGATGGATTCTCAAGAGTTGATGAGGTAGTGACAGCACCATTAAAAGTCCAGTTCCACGAAGTAGCAGGACCACCATTGGTTGCCGTAGAAGTAAAATCAACGGTCTGTCCCTGAATAATGGTTATTGGCGTTCCCGTGAAATCAATTTGTAACTGATTCGGATCAATAACCTCTATGTAATCCGTTTTGGTTTCAGAATCTGTTGTTGTTCCATCGCCTACGGTCAAAGAAACGGTATAAAGTCCTATCGCATTATAAACAACGCCTGCTTGGTTCTGTGTTGAAGAAGTAGCAGGTACAGGTGGATTTGCACCACCTACTCCGGTAACATCAAAATTCCAATCCCATGTGGTAGGTGTCCCCCCTGTTGTTTGATCTGTAAAATCAACTGAACCACCAACATTTACAGTTGTAGGAGTTCCCGAGAAATTAGCCGTCAAAGTTGTTGCTGTTACTTCTATATAATCTGTCCGAATCAGGGTATCTGTATCTGTACCGTCACTAACAATTAACCGAACAGTATATAGTCCCGGTGCATTATAAGTAACGACATGCGGACCTTGTGTGTTTTGAGTTGCAGGTGTAGGTGGACTAGCTCCTCCAACACCGGTAACATCAAAGTTCCAGTCCCATGAAGTAATGCTACCAGTAGGAGTTGATTGATCAGTAAAAGTAACTGTAGAGCCAACAGGAATAGATAATGGTGTTCCGATAAAATTAGCTGTAACCGTTCCTGTATTATACGGATCCATACCATCAAGGGTTGTCACACCTGAGTTTGTCGGATCTAACCACGGCTTAAGATGAGTTCTCGGCTGTGCAGGATAATCTTCCCATGAGTGAGAAAACATTTCGTAAAAGTCATCAACAACATTACCACATGCTGCAGCCCCCCCTGTCAAATCACCAATAACTCTATGATTTTGATCAAAGATAGGTGAACCGGAAGAACCACCTTCAGTAACCCCTACCTCATAATCATGTACCCACCAGTGAGTGTTTGCATCATATCCTGTATAAGAAGTAACTGTTGGCGGATCCCTGTCAACCCACATTTTTTTCACATCACCAATCGGGTGATGGATTCCATGAGTTGAGTCAGGTATTGTTCCCGAATGATCCCAACCGGCAAGATATGGATTGTATGAAGCAGGTGGTAAAGAAGACATTTCTACTAAGCAAAAATCAAGTGTATCGGAATTACCATATTCTCCATCTCCGGCAGTAGCTCTTAATGTACATCCTGACACTGAATGCATTGATGAATTATTAAAACTTCCCGGAAATGGATCAGTTCCACTACCACAAGTTGCTACTTCATAATTAAAATTAAATACCCAGTTAGCGTAAGGTTCGCCAATACAGTGATTAGCAGTAAGAAAATACGGTGTTCCATCCTGAGCTGTATTATTTAATAAGGACCCTGAACATAAGCCCCCTCCCAATACTAAACGGGCAACAGCATTTGTCTGATTTTCCCATCCTGCATTTTGCGGACAAACGACATCTACATTACAAGAACCAGTTTGTCCATACTGACTATCTTTAAGTTGATTATCTGTAAAATTTGTCCAACCTACAACATTTCTATAAGCATGAAAAATATCGGTTAATTGTAACTGAATATCTTTTTTGTCTACATAAAAAGGAACATACAATTCGATAGTAACCTCATCATCAGGAACTAATGTTGTAGGAA
>QNAD01000226.1 GCA_003641345.1 Candidatus Zixiibacteriota bacterium
AATATCTCTTTGATTTTATATACACTTCAGAGCTATTAATAGTTGCAGCAAACATAACAGGAGTTTGTCCTTTATAATTTTTCAAATAATCAATTGCATCATTTATCATTTTATCGGTATTATTCTCAGATACTTTGATAACCAGCTGGCAATTGAAATTTTCCGTAAGTTTGTTCAGTGCAATAACTTCCGAGACAATTATTTTAGCCGCTTCTTCTTCTCTGGTGGAGACCCTTCCGGTTATCAAAACCATCTGATCTTCTTCGATAAAATCTTTATTTTTATCATAACACTTTGAAAAGATAATTAGTTCCACGGTTCCGTTATAATCTTCCAGAGTTACAAATGCCATTAGGTTGCCTTTTTTATCAGTCATTTTTTTGACATTGGCAATAATTCCTCCAACAGTAACTTCCCTGCCATCGGTAACTTCGCTAATATTCCCTAGCGAATGAGTAGTAAATGATGTTATAGTGTCACGATAAGTATCTAATGGATGTCCGGAGATATAAAAACCAAGCATTTCTTTTTCATAATTTAATTTTTCAGATTTGCTCCAGTCATTAACTTCTGGTAGAGGCGGTGCAACTCTCTTAATAACAGCACCACCGGATGCAAACAGGTCGTGGCTGTTTGAATGTGCGGTAATTTTATGAGCGTATTCAAGCATACTTTCCACTGCTTTGTGTTTGGCGGCACGTCCTCCGTCAAGATTATCGCAAGCTCCGGCGGATATTAATGATTCAAGGGTGCGTCTATTTATTGACCTAAGTGGTAATTTAGTAACCAAATCCGGCAGGTTTGAGTATTTCCCTTCTTTTTCTCTTGAGTCAACAATAGCCTTGGCTGGATTTTCCCCAACATTTTTAACAGCTTTTAACCCGAATCTGATTTTTTTATCTAAAACAGAAAAATCAACACCGGATTCATTGATGTCAGGTGGAAGAACTTCTATCCCCATTCGTTTGCATTCTTCAAGCATAGTGTAAATTCGGTCAGCAGAATTTATTTCCGATGTCATTAAGGCAGCCATAAATTCTTGCGGATAATAATATTTTAACCAGGCTGTTTGGTAGGCAATAAAAGCATAACAGGTAGAATGGGCTTTATTAAATCCATAGCGAGCAAATGTTTCTATTTGATTGAAAACTTCTTCAGAAATTTTACGGTCAATTTTTTTCTTATCTGCTCCTTCTAAAAATTCTTTTTTCTGCTGAGCCATAAGGTTCGCATCTTTTTTACCCATTGCTTTTCTAAGTAAATCTGCTTTGCCCAATGAGTAACCGGCAAGATTATTAGCAATTTTTAAAACTTGTTCCTGAAACACAATGACACCATAAGTGTCACCTAAAATTTCTTTTAAAATAGGATGAAGAAATTCAATTTTTTTCTGACCATGTTTACATTCAACATAGGTATTTATCATTCCTGAATCCAAAGGTCCAGGACGATAAAGAGCATTCATTGCTGTAATATCAGTAAAAGTAGTTGGGTTTAATCTTCGAAGATAATCACGCATGCCGGATGACTCAAACTGAAAAACACCAATCGTATTACCACGGGCAAATATTTTATATACTTCGGAATCATCAAGAGGAACATTATCAATATCTATTTCTTTATCATGATTCTCTTTTACCAGCCGTAGTGTGTCATCAATAACAGTAAGCGTCCGCAACCCAAGAAAATCCATTTTGAGCAAACCTATACGTTCGACCATTTTCATATCATACTGAGTTGTTATTTCGTCTTTGGAACCTTTAAATAATGGGACAAAATTTGTTAAGGCAGATGGTGCAATAACGACTCCGGCGGCATGCGTAGAACAGTGGCGAGCAAGTCCTTCTAATGTCTGGGCATAACTTAGAAGTTTATTGATTTTTGGGTCTTTCTCTTGTAATTCTTTTAATTCGGGAACTTTCTTTAAAGCCGCTTTTAAAGTTACCCCCGGTCCTTCGGGAATCATCTTGGCAATTTCATCAACTTCACCGTAAGGGATGCTTAGGACACGTCCAACATCACGGATAACTCCTCTGGCAGCCATTGTGCCAAAAGTAATAATCTGGCAGACATTATCTTTTCCGTACTTTTCAATAACATATTGGATAATCTGTTCCCGTCCGCGGTCAGAGAAATCAATATCTATATCTGGCATAGATATTCGTTCCGGATTCAGAAAGCGTTCAAACAGAAGCCCAAATTTTATTGGATCAACATTGGTAATTTTTAAGCAATAAGATACCAGTGAACCAGCGGCAGAACCACGTCCCGGACCGACTGGAATCTTTTTTTGTTTGGCATAATCGCAAAAATCTTTCACAATCATAAAATACCCGGCGTAACCCATTTGCCTGATTATATTAAGTTCATAATCAAGACGGCTGCTGATTTCCTCGGTAATCTCAGTGTATCGTTCATTGAGACCCTCTTCACAGAGATGCCTTAAAAATTTATCTTCATCAGCAAATGATTTTGGTATGGGAAATATAGGTAGCTTCAATTTACCCAGTTCTAATTCTAAATCACACTTCTCAGCTATTTTAACTGTGTTTTCAAGAGCAGTTTTGAAATCGCCAAAAAGATGTTCCATTTCATCGGCTGACTTGAAATAAATCTGGTCGGAATTATATTTCATCCGATTATTATCAGAAACAAATTTTCCGGTCTGAATACAAAGTAAGGCATCGTGTGCTTCGGCATCTTTTTGCTTTAAATAGTGACAATCATTAGTAACAACTAAAGGTATTCCTGTTTCGCGGGAAATAGCATCAATTTTTGGAATTAATAATTGCTCTTTTTCCAGTCCATGATTCTGAAGTTCCAGAAAGAAATTACCTTCTCCGAATATTTCCAGATATTCTCTGGCTGTTGAGGCGGCTGTTTCTGTGTTACCATTTAGCAAATGCCAATTTACTTCACCTTTCAGACAGGCTGAGGTTGCAATAAGGCCATCGGAATATTTTTTTAATATTTGCTTGTCAATGCGAGGGCGGTAGTAAAATCCTTCAAGAAAACCAAGACTTGAAAGTTTCATCAAATTTCGATAACCGGTTTCATTTTTTACTAAAAGAACCAAATGAAAACCGCCGTCAGGGTATTTGCTGGAAGGTTTTTTATCAAAACGGCTACCTGCGGCAATATAAGTTTCACAACCTATTATCGGTTTGATTCCGGCAGATTTTGCTTTGATGTAGAATTCAATGGCTCCAAACATGTTTCCGTGGTCAGTAATAGCCAAAGCGGGCATTTTATATTCTTTTGCAATCTCAATAACATCATCCAACCGACAAGCACCGTCGAGCAGGGAATATTGGCTATGCGTGTGAAGATGAACAAAGTTTGAGTATTTCATAATTTATAACAAGTAACAATTCCTAAAATATTTTGGTATTTATAACTCTAATGTCTTATGAAAGAGAGAATTCGTCAATGATTTTCTAAAAAAAGATATAAACAAAAAATGCGATTCAGAAATTGAACCGCATTTTTTGCTAAGGGGATATTTTATACGAAATTTTATTTGAATTTCTTTCTCAAATAACCGGCTCCTAAACCAATTCCAAATAGTAATAATGTAGCAGGTTCCGGAACAGAAGTTTCACCGTCGTGTGAAAACGGAGCTTTGATAAGTTTGCCATCGGCATCTTTGTAGTATCCAAAAGCATCAAAATGAACTATATCGTAAGTTGTGGTAACATTGAATTTGAAAATTTGCCCATAGAGGCTGGTGCCACCATCGCCATCAGGGACGTAATTCTGTACAGGGTAAGGATTCAAAGTTGTAACAGAGGCAGCCAACATTTCAACATAATTTGTCGGATAGATACCATGAGGAGGAAGATTTGGATCATCATCGTCACCAGCGGTTGGAGGTGTTCCTAAAGTGTAATCATCAGCACCGTAAATAACAGTTGAACCACCATCAGGCGTAATTTCAAGAGCACCATCCACAGGTGTTTCACCCATTAAAGCGGCTACTAATGTAACATCATAAATAGCACCTTTATCTAATTTGGCGGCTATAACCCAAACTTCAAAAT
>QNAD01000227.1 GCA_003641345.1 Candidatus Zixiibacteriota bacterium
GATAACCATAGTAGGTCGCTCAGGTAATTTTGTTGAAAGAGATGAAGGCTTTGCACCATTAACAATTTTAATAAATTTATAAGCATTATAGTATGCTTCGCTGATATATGACAGTGAAGCGTTAGAAGCCAAAACTCCTCGTTGAACGGGAGCCATTCCCTCGTAGGAAAAAGTAGGTATTTTAGCACGGTTTGGCAGTTTTATAAATTCTTTGATTTTGTGAACATCAAGTCCCCATAGAGGAAATAAATAAAGAGCATCAATATCATTATTTGCTTTGAGATTATTATAAGCTTTGAAAAAGGCGTAAGTTCCTTGGTTGTCATATCCCTCCGCAGAAAAAACTTCAAAATCAAGTTGATTGCCTATCTGTTTTATTCTTGATATAATTTTTTCCTGCTCATTGTTTGACGGAAAATATAAAACCCCAAGTTTTTTAAAACCAACCATCTCATGAAAACTAAATATGTCCTGCTCAATTTTTCCTTCTCTATCCAAGATAGTTAGGTTATTGATAATTGGGATTGATTCTGGGTTGAGCAAGCCTTCATTTGCAGGGTCAACGCGATGCATGGCGATAATCGGTTTTTGACATTTTGCCTCCATTAGATTTTCAACAACCCATGGACCGAAAGTTATTATAATGTCAATATCAGGTTGAACAGATAGTTGTCTGGCAAGTACCTGACAGGAGTCTTTGTTCCACCCTCCTGTTTTGAAACCGGTTGGGATAAAGACTATATCAAAATTCTCAGGAGAAATAATTGATAAAGTTCTTTTAAATTCAGAACGAAGTAAAGAATGAGTTGGAGATTCACCAGCTTCAAAAAATGCGACATTTATTCTTCTTTTATCTGCCGAGTAAAGATTATTTGATAAACCGGAAATTATAAATAATGAAATAATTATAATTGTTTTGAATGTTCTGTTTTTTAAAGTCATAAATATTAATACCTATCTTATTATTTAGATGACGAACAATATGCATAAATAATAATTTTTTTAAAGGATTTTTTTATTTTTTTATTTTTTTGTGGGAAATTTGTGTGACCAAATCCAACATTGATAGTGCTTGATAAGGTTTTACTAAGAAATATGTATTTATTTTTAATTCTTCTGGAATTTTCTTTTTTATATTAACTTCGCCCGATGAATACAAACAAGGTATATCAGGCTCAATTTTACGAATTGCTTTTAATACCTCAATTCCGCTTATATCTGGCATGTTATGATCTAAGATAACAATATCAATATTTTCTTTATTTTGTTCAAATATAGATATTGAGTTTTTGCCGGAATCAACAGTAATTGCCTTATGGTTGCCTTTTTCAAGAATTCTGACCACCAAATCAAGAATCATTTGTTCATCATCTACAACTAATATTTTCATTTTTATCCTTAATTGTAAATATGTATGAGTATTTTTATATTAAAGGGCATGACAATAATTGTCAATTTAAAAATGAATTTTTATTTTAGAAAATATAGAAAATAAGATATTATGGACTGATTATGTCTGAGATATTGAATGTTGTTGACTTTTAGTATGATTTAAGTTAAATATTAACCAAGTAATTTTAATAGTGGATTGTATTACTTATTTATGTAAGGTCCTATGCGAGTACAGCTTATACAAAAAAACATCAACCAGAAAGATTTTGTAAAATATTTAAAAATGGCAGAGGATTCTGGGGCTGATTTTGCCTGCTTAGGAGAATTAAGTACATCGGGGTGTCGTTATAACGTAAAAGAGGTTGAAGATTTTGAATCAATTCTTGAGAAACTTTCTCAAATAAATATTCCAGTCATGGTAGGTTTTCCTCATTTTAGAGATAACAATTTATATAATTCTTATATTTATTATGAATCCGGAGCTTATCAAATTTATGATAAAATAAATTTATTTGAACCGATGAAGGAATCAAAAATTTATAAGTCCGGCAAAGAAATAAAATTATTTGATACCGTTATAGGGAAAATAGGGGTTTTGATTTGCTATGATTTGAGGTTCCCTGAATTATTTAAAAAGTTGTCGGATATGGGGGCAAAAATTATTTTTGTTCCGGCGGCTTTCCCCAGAGAAAGAATCGATGATTGGAAGCGGCTGTTAGTTGAAAGGGCAGTTGAAAACAATATATATATTTGCGGAATAAATGCTGTTGGGGACGATGGTAAAAATGAATTTGGTGGGACAACTATGGCTATAAGCCCTTCAGGGAAAATAATTGCTAAAGCTGATGAAATAAATGAGAAGAATGTTGAAGTAGACTTATAGATTAATGCTTATTTTAAGTTAAATTTTATAATTGTTTGAGTTGATTATCGTAATTGAGATTTTTTAAGTTTTAATCAAAAGAATAATCATAGCTTTGTGCCATTTTTAATATTAAAAAAATAATTGTTAAAAGTTTTGAGAGATAATCATAATTAGTCTGTATTTTCTCCAACAAAAGACCATTGAGATTGAAATGAATTGTAAGGCAATCACTTAGGGGGATTTTATGAGTTTCCGCAGGTTGATTATATGAAAAATTGTTTTTGCCGATATATTATTTAATGGATGTGATCAATTTGAAAAGGTTATATATGAATAAAAATATTCTATATATATCTTGACTGAAAAATTGATTGGGCTTACATTGGGAGACTCGGCTTGAAAGGGCCCTTAGCTCAGTTGGTTAGAGCAGCTGACTCATAATCAGCGGGTCGTAGGTTCGAGTCCTACAGGGCCCATTAATTTAAGGGCAATTAGCTCAGTTGGTTAGAGCGTTCGGTTCACATCCGAGAGGTCACTGGTTCGAATCCAGTATTGCCCATGTTAGAGGAAAAATGAGTTTTAGCGGATTTAAAAAAATAATTGTTCAGTTGCACTTACCTTTAAAAAGTAAAATGGTAAGATGCCAAAAAGAAATCAAGACGCATTCTTCTTAAATTAGAAGGATGCGTTTTTTAATATGGAGAATTTATGAACGTAAATACAACTGGAGGACCCGTAATGAACCAAGAGCTTGACTTGTTGCTTAAGCTTCAAGTAATAGATTATGATATTGGTGAATTAGAACGCTCAAAAGAATATCTGCCGGATATGATGGATAACCTTAAAAAAGAAATTTCTGATTCCAAAAATCATTTGGAGCAAACTAATACTGATACAGAAAATGCAAAAGTATTACAAAGACAACTCGAACTGGATATTTCGGAACTGGAAAATAATTTACAGAAATTTCAAAAACAGATGATGTCAATTAAAACCAATAAAGAATATGATGCTTTAGTAGCTGAAATTGATAATATTAAACAGAAATTATCAGGCAAAGAAACAGAGCTTTTGGAAACTATAGATAGTATTGCTATATTTGAAAAAGAATTGGAAACCTCAAAAGAAAAGTTAAGTTTAGTTGATGAGAATAATTTGAAACAACTTGAGGTTCTTAAGGAAAAAGTTGATACTATCGGTAATCGAATGGCTGAAAAAATAAATGATAGGAACGAAATTTCAGCCTCTATTCCTCGTCGAACTCTCTCTGTTTATGAAAGAGTGAGAAAAGGTAAAGGTGGCGCTGTTGTTGTTTCTGTGAAGAAAAGGGCTTGTGGAGCCTGTTATAAAGCCTTAACTCCGCGTAAAATCCAGGAAGTTAAAAAAGCTGATAAGGTTTTAACTTGTGATCATTGTGGAAGAATTTTATTCTGGATAGATGAAGACTCCAATTAAATGGAGTTAGAAAGAATTGATTTTTATGAGTGAAATACTTAAAGAAGCCGGATTGACATTCGATGATGTTTTACTGGTGCCAGCCAATTCATCGGTATTGCCAAAAGATGTCGATGTAACGACAATTATTGCTAATAATTTTAAATTGAATATTCCAATTATTTCAGCCGCTATGGATACTGTAACAGAATCAAGATTGGCTATTGCTTTGGCACGTCAGGGTGGATTGGGGGTTATTCATAAAAATATGTCTGTTTCTTCTCAAGCTAACGAAGTTGACAAAGTCAAGAGATCAGAATCCGGTATGATTGTTGACCC
>QNAD01000228.1 GCA_003641345.1 Candidatus Zixiibacteriota bacterium
ATTTCCAATTATTAATGTAAATCTATACGGTGACTTTAGCTTAGATGAATTAAAAAAATATGCCGACAAATTGGATGACCGCTTTGCTACCATTCCCGAAGTATCAAAAGTAAACATTCAGGGTATTAACGACAAAGAAATCCAGATTAATACCGACTATGCTAAAATGGAGGCTCGACAAATTAGTTTTCTTGACATTCAAAATGCCATTGCACAAGAAAATCATTCGTTATCTGCCGGCAACCTTAAAATTAACGGAACACAACGCACCATCCGTATTGACGGGGAATTCAAAACCATTGACGATATTCGAAATGTCATTGTAAAACACCAAAAAGGCAATATTGTTTATCTCAAAGACATTGCAGAAGTCAAAGAAACATATGCCGACCCGAACAGTATTACACGACTAAACGGTAAGCCTGTCCTTTCCCTGCAAGTTGTAAAAAAGAGTGGTAAAAATCTACTGAGTGCTACCGAGCAAATTTACAAAGAAATAGATGTGGCAAAAGCAAATAATCTAATTCCACAGAACTTACATATTTCAACCACCAACGATCAATCAGACTTAGTAAAAAAACAACTAAACAACTTAGAAAACTCAATGATAATGAGCATTCTATTTGTCGTTTTTGTATTATTTCTTTTTCTCGGTTTGCGAAATGCCATTTTTGTCGGTACAGCCATTCCATTATCTATGTTTTTGTCATTTGCCGTTCTTGGATGGATGGGCGAAAAAATCAATATGATTGTGCTGTTTGCCCTTATTCTTGCCCTTGGTATGCTTGTAGATAATTCCATTGTGGTGGTAGAAAATATTTACCGGTGGATTTCCCGCGGGTTTACAAAAAAACAAGCTGCCCGCTCAGCTACCAGCGAGGTAGCATTACCAATTATTGCCTCCACAGCTACAACATTAGCTGCCTTCCTGCCTCTAATTTTTTGGGATAGTATTATGGGGAAATTTATGCACCTTTTGCCCATTGTCCTTATCATTGTGCTGACTTCATCCCTTTTTGTAGCATTAGTCATTGTTCCTGTATTTTCAGAAGTATTTGTAAAACAAGAAGACGGGGAGAAAAAAACCGACAAACGAAAATCATTAATTATTGCAGGAGCACTACTCGCTCTCTCCATTCCATTTTATCTTACAAAAATTTACGGATTTGCTAATATTCTTGCTGTAACAAGTATTTTAATTTTACTCGGAATCTTTATTTTTGAACGAATCGGCAAATGGTTTTCCACCTCGTTTCTCAACTGGTTAGATAATATTTACGAGAGATTGGTACGATTTTCTTTACGGGGAAAGATGCCTTACTTATTTTTTACAGGCACCTTTATATTACTGATATTCTCGCTAATGTTACTTAAATGGCGACAACCAAAGGTGGACTTCTTCCCCGATTCAGACCCAAACTATATTAATATGGTTGTAGAAATGCCAGTTGGAACTGACATTGCTGCTACTGATAAATTTATGCGAGAAACAGAGAATGAAGTCAATGCTTTATTACTTCCTGACAAACGAATAATAAAATCCGTTTTAACCAATGTTGGTAAAGGAGTACAATCAGGCAACCGTTTTTCGGGTTTACAAGGCGGTGACAATACAGGAATGATTACTGTTACATTTATTGATTTTAAGGATAGAGGCGGTATTAGTACTTCAGATATTATGCAGCAAATGCAAAATAATTTTATAGGAAAATACCCGGGTGTTAAATTTACTTTGGAAAAAGATAAAAAAGGTCCACAAACGGGAAATCCAATTAATATTGAATTATCAGGCAATGAATTTAATGTGCTCTTGACATATTCCGATTCCATCATTCACATCATTGACACAGCAAAAATTGAAGGAATTGAAGGATTGCAAATTGATTTGAATGTAGGACAACCCGAAATGTTAGTACATATCGACCGTGACGCTGCCCGCCGTTTTGGATTATCCACAGGGCAAATAGCCGGACAAATCAGAACAGCACTTTACGGCAACAAAGCCGGAGACTATAAAGTAGGCGAAGACAAATATCCCATTCAAGTCCGGTTTGAAAAGAAATACCGCTACAGCATTCCAGATTTGATGAACCAAAAAATTACTTTCCGAAACAATAGCGGTAAAGTAATGCAGATACCTATCAGTGCCGTTGCCAATTTTGAATACAGCACAACCTACAGCTCTGTGAAACGAAAAGATTTAAATCGCGTAGTAACTATTTATTCAAATATAGTTCAGGGCTATAATGCCAACGAAGTCAATACAAAAATAAAATCAGCATTAGCCAACTACAAATTACCTTCGGGATACGAATTTAATTTTACAGGCGAACAACAAGACCAAAAAGATGCTATGGCATTTTTGAGTAAAGCCATGATGATTGCCTTATTCCTTATTCTGCTGATACTGGTTACACAATTCAATTCCGTTATCAAGCCGGTAATTATTCTTTTTAGTGTACTCTTCAGCACCATTGGTGTATTTGGCGGATTAGCTATTTTAAATATGGACTTGGTCATTATTATGACTGGTGTAGGGTTGGTGTCGCTTGCAGGTATCGTAGTCAACAATGCTATTGTGCTGATTGATTACATTGAACTGCTGAAAATAAAACGCCGCAAAGAATTAGGATTGGATGAAAACGCTTTTTTGCCTATTGAAGAAGCTACAGAATGTGTAGTTCAGGGTGGAAGAACCCGTTTGCGTCCTGTTCTGCTTACCGCCATAACAACTATTTTAGGACTTATGCCAATGGTTATCAAGTTTAACATTAATTTTACAACTCTGTTTACAGAGTTCGACCCTCAGATTTTTTTCGGTGGCGATATGGCTAATATTTGGGCACCACTGGCAACTACTGTTGTACTGGGGTTAACTTTCTCTACTTTCCTTACATTGATTATTGTTCCCGTAATGTATCGTATTGTTACTCGCATACAGAAAATCTTTGTCGATAAAAAAACGCTTAAACTTAATCCGGCAAAACAATAAATCGTTTTCTTTGTTCTACAATAAAATACGGAACAATGAAAAAATGGCTTATCGGTATTCTTGCTTTTATATTAACTGTTAGTGCTGCTTACTATCAGCGGATAACCGGACCAACCTATCCCCAAAAAGCACAATTCAATATTCAGGGTAAAACTATCAGTTTTCAGTTGCCGCACTCCCACGAAACCACAAGCAATTGTCCCGTATATATTCCTCTTGACGGCAAAACTTTTACGGCAAAAATGTTTTATCGCTTTTACCCAACAACATTGCCGTTCAGTGAAATTAATTTTGCGAAACAAGGAGATTCATTAGTGGCTGAATTGCCGTTGCAACCCTCTGCCGGTAAATTGCTCTATTATATTACTATTGCCGAAAACGGAAAAATATTTTTTTCCAACGAAAATGACCCACAAATTGTGCGGTTCAAGGGAGCTGTTCCTCTTTATATTTTGATTCCACATATTCTGTTAATGTTTTTCTCTATGTTCTTTGCCGTATTTGTTGCCCTTCGGATTTTCGCAAAAATGAAATACAAGCCCTATCTCTATACTACGGTCATTCTTTTATTTTTCGGTGGCATGATTCTCGGTCCCATTGTTCAACAATACGCCTTTGGAGCATTATGGACAGGCATCCCTTTCGGATGGGATTTAACAGATAATAAGACACTTATTGCCTTTGTATTTTGGCTCATTGCTTTATTTACCAACATCAGTTTGAGGGAAAACAAAATTTGGGTAATTCTTGCCACAGTAATGACACTGGTTATTTTCAGTATTCCTCACAGTATGTTCGGGTCACAATTAGATTATGAAACAGGTAAGACCGTTCAGGGATTTATCTCACTGTTTTTTAATCCATAAAACCACACAAACAGATTCATGCGGAAGCGGGGCAACTTAAAATATTTGATTTTTTTTGTTTGTTACGATAGAATACAGAAGCGGAAAGGAAGCAGGGTTCGGTATTTTTGACAATGATTAGTCCACAAGGGACAGAGATTCGAGATTCGACATTTGAAATCCGAG